>JBNMOV010000320.1:0-5932 GCA_051275765.1 Maribacter sp.
ACATTAATCGCACAAATCATTTTTGTTCCTGCTGCAGAAATTATTGCTGCTGTAGCTAATATGATGTGAGGGTTATTTAATTCATCCATAAAAATTCAATATATTATCACTTTTGTTTAGAGGCTGTAGTTATTAGTTGATTGAGTTATTGTTATTCAGTTGATTAGCTTATAAAGCTTAAAGTGACAAAGTAGTATTAATAACTCAATCAACTAATCAACAAAAAATCCTACCTTTGTCAACCTATGAAAAAATCCATATTTCCTAATCTCGTCACGCTTTATAATCTACTCTGTGGATGTGTGGCTATGGTCAGCGTACTCAATGAGTGGTATGATGTAGCATTCTTATGTTTTATCATGGCATTGATAGCTGATTTTGCAGATGGATTGGTCGCACGAGCATTGGATGTATCCAGTGAAATGGGTAAACAACTCGATTCTCTGGCAGATATGATCAGTTTTGGTGCAGTTCCAGGAACTATCTTATTCGCATTACTAGCTAAGTCTTGGTATGGCGATATTGGATATCAAGAATATTTTCCTTGGTTGGCTCTTCCAGGATTTCTTTTTACTGGTTTTGCAGCGTATAGATTAGGGAAATTCAACATTGATACTAGGCAGACTGTAGAATTCAGAGGTTTGGCCACTCCAGGGGCTACCGTATTCGTAGTAGGAATCATGATGGCATATCAACAGGACTTTCATGGATTGGCTACATCGCTTATTAATCCTTGGTTTTTATACCTTGCTACAGCGATTATTAGTATACTGATGATTAGTGATGTAAAAATGTTTAGTTTTAAAGTAAAGAATACTCGCTGGAAAGGCAATGAGTTGAGGTATATATTTATCTTTGCGGCGATAACAGGATTATTCCTTTTCCAATACTTGGGTTTATCATTGGCAGTATTACTTTACGTTACACTTTCATTGGTATTCACAAATAGGGAAAGTACAATAGAAATAGCATAAAGATGAAATTCAAAGCAGATATCAACGTAATGCCTTTAAAAGAACTACTCGATCCTCAAGGAAAGACCGTAGGTAAGAATATTGGTAATATTGGCATCACAGGAATAGAAAATGTACGCATAGGCAAACGCATCGAACTAACAGTAGAAGCTGATAACGAAGCAGAAGCTGGAGCGAAATTAGAAACAGCCTGTAAGAAATTATTGAGCAATATGGTGATGGAATCTTATTCCTACACACTAAGCCCAGCTTAATAGATTCTGAGGTATTAAGATTTTTAGATTCCAAGATAAACATCTGATTTCTAAAAGTATGATAGCAGAATCATTATTAAATTTATTTATTTTCAACTACTTTGTTACTTTAGAAAATAGATAATATTGTTAAATTTTTGTCTTCCCTAAGCCCTCTTTCGAAGGCATTAGGGAAGACAAAAATTTAAAGTAACAAAATAGTATTAAATAAAATATTCTGCCGATGCTATATCTCGTACCCACACCCATCGGCAACCTGGAGGATATTACCCTTCGTTCTATCCGAATATTGAAGGAAGTCCAACTTATCCTTGCAGAGGATACTAGAACTTCAAAAAAACTCCTATCTCATCTAGGGATAGATACACCTTTGCGTTCTTATCATGCTCATAATGAGCATAGGGTCGTTGAAGATCTGGTAGGACAATTGCAGGGCGGTGCAGACTTTGCCCTCATTACGGATGCTGGTAGTCCTGGTATTTCTGATCCTGGTTTTCTATTGGTCAGAGCTTGTGTAGAATCTGAAGTAGAGATAGTGCCATTACCTGGTGCTACTGCTTTTGTTCCTGCACTGACGGCTTCTGGTATTCCTTGTGATAAATTCTACTTCGAAGGATTCCTTCCTCATAAGAAAGGTAGACAAACTCGTCTCAAATATCTGGCAGAACTCTCTTGTACATTCGTATTATATGAATCTCCTTATAGATTAGTCAAAGCACTCCAACAACTCGCTGAAGTATGTGGAGCAGATAGGCAAGCTTGTGTATGCAGAGAAATCACAAAATTGTATGAAGAAATTAAAACAGCCCCACTTTCTGATTTAATCGTACACTTTTCTGCTAAAACTGTAAAAGGCGAAATAGTCATTGTTGTAGCAGGAAAATGAGGATTGAGAAAAATTTAATCTTTCCTTAACAAATTAGCCTTCAGCCTATATAAAAACTAAGGTTTTAAGTATTATATTAATACTACATATATTTCTCCCTACAAAAGAATTGTTATTAAAATTATATTTTAATATAATATCACCTATATTTACATATTGTGAATGATATGTGAATAAACGTTTAATCATTATTAACAACTCCCCCTTTATATCCTGAGAATTTATTTAGCTTTGTAAAGTATGCTTCAAGCACATCCTTGACATTGTGATAAGGACATGCTTGGTTTTAAACGCTCTATAAACCTCGATTTTTTTGCCTTTGATTCCCTCCTTTGGGTTGTAAACCAATATAGGCTAACGAAACGAGAGATATTTTTTGTCCTTAGTGAAACGAATTCAATAACCTGAGCAGTTATGCCTTTTCTCTTCTAAAAAACACAAAAAATAGTTCCGTAGCTACGGCTATGCGACGATTTTCTGAATATTTTAGAAGAAAAAATTACTACCCATTTCTGCTCAATTTATTAAATACGTTTCACTTATTATAAATTCTTTTGAAAAACAAGACACGCCCGATGTAACGTAAGTTACATCGGGCGTGCTTTATTATTTAATCTATTTTCTTTTCACTTCCTCTAAGTTTTCCGCTTCTTTTTCTTAGCTGCAGGAAACAATACATTATTGAGTATCAGTCGATAACCTGGCGAATTAGGGTGCAGATTCAGATCCGTTTCTGGATCATTGACATAATGTCGATAATCCTCTGGATCATGTCCTCCATAGAAAGTAAAAAAGCCTTTCCCTACCGTACCATGAATATATCGTGCTTCACTCGCAGATTTATTATCTCCTAGTATCAATACATCAGATTTGATATATTTTTTGCTAAATGCTGTCGTCTGTCCCATGAAACCTTTTACCGTTTTTGTATGGTTTTGCGTCAACATAGTAGGAACTGGATCCCATTTTGCAGAAAAATCGAATAATGTGAAATAATCGATTTCTGGTGGTACTCTTCTGTTTTGGCTATGGTCTATAGTAGAATATTCATAAATCATAGGATCTTTCATTAGTTCAAAATCCTTGAAAGCAAATGTTTTGGAATAATCCAATTTGGATTGTGCAGTTGGATCTGCTGCATCGCCATCATACATTTTAGCACAAATATCGAGACCTTCCGCAGCTAATGCAATATCATAAGTATCTGTAGCGGAACACATGGCAAACATAAATCCGCCACCAGCTACATATTCCTCTATCCTTTTGACTACACTTAATTTCAGTTGCGACACCTTAGCAAAACCTAATTCAGTCGCTAGTTTTTCCATCTTGATTTGGTTTTCCCTATACCAAGCATGAGAGTGGAAATTCTTATAAAAACGTCCATATTGACCAGTAAAATCCTCATGGTGCAAGTGTAACCAATCATATTGTGTCAGTTGATCGCCTAAAACTTCTTTGTCATAAATGGTTTCGTAAGGAATTTCAGCATAAGTCAATACCATCGTAACGGCATCATCCCAAGGCTGTACCTTTTCGCCTTTGGAATTTTCATTAGGTGTGTATACCGCTATTTTTGGAGCTTTCTCCAGCTTCATTGCCTCTTGATTCACTTCTGGCTCACCTATATCACTCAATATTTTATTGAATTGTGCATTTGGCAATACCTTATAGCTCACATCTCTTTTCTTACATAATTTCTCAAACAAAGGCGTATGCTGAAAAGCAAAAGATCCTCCATCATAGTTCAATAACCACCATGCTTCCACTTCCTGTTCTAGTATAAAATATGCTACACCATAGGCTTTTAGGTGGTTTTTTTGCGAATCATCCATGCGAACGAGCATATACGATGCTGAAGCAGTCGTATGTAGCATCAAACCTATAAATAATGTAATTAGTATTCTTTTCATAAAAATTAGATATTGATATTTTGAGATGCTGAGATATTCCTAATTATAAAGACATCTTTATCAACGAGAGGTTGAAAACCCCACCTTTGGGATTATATATACTCTTCTCTAACGTGCGGTTTTCAACCTCACGTATAAAGTAAACGAGTATTCTTTATACCCTCATTTTAATAATAACGCAATTTCAAGGATTTTTCCTTCATATGCCAATATTCATTAACAAAACATTATGTCTTTTGTTATCTCAAATCATCGCAACTTCAAAAATCTCAAAAAAATTTGAAGGTTTGTTAAACAAGTGACTAGAATTTTATTAAAACAGAAGTTCAATGATTCTTAATCAAAACATCAGAAATCTTGAAAATTTCCGATGTTGCTTTAGTTTGGCAAAACAAAAAGACCCTTTTCTGCTTCGCAGAAAAGGGTCTTAATCTTAAAATCTCTAAATATTAGTATTTCAATATCTAATTAATTAGAAATCAAATTTTATCCCTTGAGCCAAAGGTACATCCAAACCATAATTAATGGTATTGGTCTGTCTTCTCATGTAAGCTTTCCAAGCATCTGATCCAGACTCACGTCCACCACCAGTTTCTTTTTCACCACCAAAAGCACCACCGATTTCAGCACCAGAAGTACCAATATTTACATTAGCGATACCACAGTCAGAACCAGCACAAGAAAGGAACTGCTCTGATTGACGTAGATCATTCGTCATGATAGCAGAAGACAAACCTTGTGGTACGTCGTTTTGCATTTCGATGGCCTCATCTAAATTATCATAAGGAATCAAATACAAGATAGGAGCAAAAGTTTCGTGCTGAACGATAGGCATACTATTGTTAGCTTCTACGATAGCTGGCTGTACATAACATCCGCTTTCATAACCTTCACCTTCCAATACTCCTCCAGAAACAATAATAGAAGCACCTTGCTCTACCGCCTGATCCAATGCACCTAAATATGCATTAACTGAATCCTTATCAATTAGTGGTCCTACGTGATTATTCTGATCTAAAGGATTCCCGATACGCAACTGCGTATAAGCAGATACTAGGCTTTCTTTTACTTGATTATAAATACTTCTGTGTACAATCATACGACGAGTAGAAGTACATCTTTGTCCGCAAGTACCTACTGCTCCAAATACAGAACCAGTTAATACTACTTTCAAATCAGCAGATTCTGTTACGATGATCGCATTGTTACCACCTAATTCCAATAGTGTACGTCCTAATCTTCCTGCAACTTCCTGAGCAACAATTTTACCCATACGAGTAGATCCTGTAGCAGAAACTAAAGGAATACGCTTGTCTTTAGTCAAGTATTCACCTACGGTGTAATCACCATTAATGATACAACTTACGCCTTCAGGAACATTGTTTGCCTCAGCTACTTCCTTCCAGATATTCTGACAAGCTACTGAACACAATGGTGTCTTTTCAGATCCTTTCCATACGCATACATCGCCACAAACAAATCCCAACATACTGTTCCATGACCATACTGCCACAGGGAAATTGAAAGCAGAAATAACACCTATTACACCAAATGGGTGCCACTGCTCATACATGCGGTGATCAGGTCTTTCTGAATGCATAGTGAGACCATATAGTTGTCTAGATAATCCAACTGCGAAATCACAGATGTCTATCATTTCCTGTACTTCTCCGTATCCTTCTTGTAAACTTTTTCCCATCTCGTAAGAAACCAACTTACCTAAAGCATCCTTATACTTTCTCAATGCATTTCCATATTGACGTACGATTTCGCCACGCTGTGGAGCAGTATATTTTCTCCATATCTGGAAAGCATCAGATGCTTTGTCCATTACGGTTTCGTATTGAGCTTTAGTCGTTACACTAACGCTACCTATATATTTGCCATCTACGGGAGAATAAGAAT
>JBNMOV010000321.1:0-5922 GCA_051275765.1 Maribacter sp.
GAATGATACCATTATTCAAGGACGAAGCATTACAAAAAGAATTTGAAGAGAACGGATTTGTAATCGTAGATGCACTCGAAGAAGAGCAGATCAATACATTGAAAGAATTCTATAAAAGCACAGGATTATTTGATGAAAAAGGCTATGGTTTTCATGTAAGTATGGATAATACAGACAAGAAACTAGTTAATAGTATCATAGATAAAATTTATGATGTAGCACTACCTTCTGTCCTTCCTCATTTTGTAAATGCTAAGCCATATATCGCCAGTTATGTTGTGAAAGATCCTAATCCCCAAGGGGTCGTTCCTGTGCACCAGGACTGGACATTCGTAGAAGCAGAAGAAAGCCACAACTCCTTGACAGTCTGGATCCCATTAGTGGATGTAAATATGGAGAATGGAGCATTAGGTGCCATAAAAGGGAGTCATAAATTCTTTGATCATGTTCGCCCATCCCCTTCTCCACAGGTAAGGACTCTCTTACAGGAGCATCTCTTTACCATTTTTCCTTATATGAATATCCTAGAGATAAAAGCAGGTCAGGCAATCGTTTTTGACAATAGGACTTTCCATGCATCCCCTCCCAATGTAACAGAAGAAACTAGATTAGCCGTAGGTATCGGAATCACGCAAGCAGAATCACAGCTTTGTCACTACTCTCTGAATCCTAATAACGACAAGGAGTTATTGAAATTCAAGGTGGATGAGACTTTCTTTAGGGAATATGATAATTCCAGATTGTCCAGAATGTATGACAATAAAGAAGTCATTCAAGATTTTGAACACGTGGACACTGTTGCCTATGAAATCAGTGAGATGTCTGCCGCTGATATGGTCAAGATGATCCAAGATGCAGGAAATGAAATCAATGTACCTTTGATTACGCAGTTATCTACATTATTCAATTATAATCTAGATGGTTCTCAAAAAAAGGAAGAGCCTGTAATAGAAGAAACGGTTCCTGTAGTTGAAACACCTGCGGTACAAGAAAAAAAACTGCCGTTCTGGAAGGTTTATACACCTTTGAATATTGTGAAGGAGATTTTGTTTAGAATGGGGATTTTGAAATAGTCCTCACTAATATTATATTAATCCAACCGCCCTTTCCAGTTAACTGGAAAGGGCGGTTTTGTTATAGATTAAGATTAATTATCAAAGAATTTAAGATTGATTCGACAGCCAATAGGCTTAGTTTCTTTGGTTGTTACTGGTTTATTCTGTAAGGTATTTAGAATAGCATTTTCCAGATATTTTTCTGTGATGAGTTTACGATGTCTGCCTAATTCATAATAGTAATTATCCACAGCACCAGAATAGATTAAGTTATCGTCCTTATCATATAAAAATACTTGTGGAGTAACTGTGGCATGATGTCGTTTCGCTGTTTTTAAGGAATCGTCTATTATTAAAATCAGTGTTGTATTCTTTTAGGGTAGTTTCCAGTTCTTTACTATCCAATACAGGATCCGAAACTACTCCCATGACCTTTACTCCATATTTAGAATAATCATCTTTTATCTGCTGAATTTTTGAAATGTTGTTCTTTGAAGCTGGACAGTCTGCTATGAAAAAAAAGTAGCACTGTAGAGAAGTATTGATATTATCTTTCCCTATTACTATATCTTCCTCGATTGAGTTATTGCAACTCAATAGTATAAAAATAGAACATATAGCTATATAGTAAGTTAACTTCATTTATTTTCTAATTTAAGAATTCTGCTATCTTAATAAATTGATCTCCCTCAGCAAATTTCTTATTCAATAAAACTAATACAAGCATCTCATCATTCGCCCCTTTATTATAAAATACATCACGCACAGGCGAGTTGGGTTGCGTTGGATTTTCTTTCGTGTTATCTATGATTACATTACAGTAAATAATGGAACCTTTGGGAATAATAAGAGGAAATTCATATATAAATTGACCTTGCCATAAATAATCCCATTTAGGAATTTTCAATAATTGTATGACTTCTTTATCTGGAGTTATCGCATAACATTCTACTTTTTTTGTAAGGAAGTGCATATGTGGAATCAACCCTAATAGAGAAATAGAGTCCTTTGTTTGATAAGTCACGGATTCCGTTACTATTTCATTAGCTGGATACATAATATCAAATTTATTCAATACATTAAACTCAACAGATGCGGTAGATTCTTCTGTGAAAAATAATTTTAATACTGTTTTTTCCTTTTTCCCTTTATGATTTTCATCACTATAATGGGCTTGCAATACAAATCTAGAACCTTTAGGAATTTTATAAGCTAATTTAGGATTGAATTTAAAGGGGCGCATTCCTCCACTCCAACTCAACAGTGGTGTAAATTCCTTAAACTCAACAAAATCACTTTTCTTACAATCCCAGCTCACCTGATTATACTTTGCAACCTGACTCGTATCTAAAAATAACGTCAAATGGTGAATAACTGCTGGATTATCTGATAAAAATTCTATACCTGATACGTACCTATCTTCTTCAAAACCAGTCTCATAAACGAAACAATGATAAGAATCTTCATTGGAGGTTATCATATGACTTTTTCTAGTGAGTATCGTATCTGGAAGAGCGCTTTGTTTTATTTCTGATCCATCAGTTACCAATTTCTCCTCACTTGAATTAGGACAACCTCTATCTATCCATTCAATGATCAATGCTCTTGTAGAATCTGATAATTGAGGGGCATTATAGAAGATAGAATAATGATCGTCAGCAAACCAGGGAGGCATGATTTTTTTCTGAATCACTTCTCTTATTACACTCGAACGTTTTTTTACATTATAATAATTCTTTAATGAAAACGGTCCATTTCCATTTGGCTTATGACAAGGTGTACAATTGAGTTCTAATATAGATGCTACATCTGTGTAATTAATTTGGACAGAATCGAAATTAAAATCGAATAGTAGTTCTGGTTCCGTTATTAATTTCTTTTCATTATTATATTCTTCTAGTAAAGCATCTAATTTTTCTAATGATACCTTATCTTCAGGAGTACTCGGTTCTACCATTGAATTAATACACCCCCCACCATCATAATCACAAGAATAATATACAATGTAATAAGTAAATACCTATAAGTCCCAAATTTAATAAGGCTAGCTTCATTCATACCTATTATTATTAATAATATAAAAAACATCTCCTATTTTTATATAATGTAAATTAGATAAAAATATTAATTTACATTATCTTCATCAAAAGAAATGTACAAAAATACGTTTTAATGTTATTATTTTTAATGATCTAATTATCTTATCTGTTCCTATGTTCGAATTCGCACCATATCTAAAGGTATTTAAAGATAATGAATTACAGCAGCAATTCGCAAAGGATGGCTATGTAATCGTACCTTTTTATAATGAAGAAGAGGTAGAATATCTCAATAATCTATACCATGATCTTCATCCCAAAGATGAAAAAGGCTTCTTTCCTAGCACCTTTTCCAAAGATAAAGAGTACAGGACAAAAGCAGACGATGAAATCCAAAAACTAGGAAGTCGTACCATGAATGAGATTCTGGAAGATGTGAAAGTCGTTTGTGGTAGTTTCATCGTAAAATCCCCAGGAGCTGATAGTATAATGCCACTTCACCAAGATATGACTTTGGTCGATGAATCCAAATACTGTGGCATGAATATTTGGTGTCCG
This sequence comes from Maribacter sp., assembly GCA_051275765.1. Taxonomy (GTDB): domain Bacteria; phylum Bacteroidota; class Bacteroidia; order Chitinophagales; family Saprospiraceae; genus JAHDCE01. The sequence continues at coordinate 3,653 of JBNMOV010000321.1, forward strand.
CTGATAGATTTAGATGATAAAAATGGAGTTTTGAACGCACTCAAAGGCAGTCAAAGAATCCATCCATCATATAGAGGATCTTCTATTCCTAATATTTATAATAATGTACAGGAAGAAGTGATAGAATACATGAAACCTATTTATCTAAAGGCTGGCGAAGCGATCATCTTTGACCAGAGTATTTTTCATTACTCTCCTCCTAATTTGTCTGATGGTGTACGAATCGTGACGAATACCTTTTTTACTCATAAAGATGCTACCTTTATGACTATTTGGTATGATAAGGATAATCATAAAGGACAAGTAGAACGATTTGAACAGGATGATGATTTCATGACCAATTTTGAGCAATTCGGACATGATATCTATTCTCGTCCTAGAATGGGAAAAAGTTTGGGACTAATTGATTATAATTTCCCTTATGTAACTGTGGAAGAACTGGAAGAAAGGTATGGAAAACTTCCTCCAAAACCACAACTTATCCCCCAAGTAGTTGAAACAACTAGTTATGAGAAACCTAAAAGTAAGTTGAGAACATGGATCAATCGTCTATTTTCTTCTAATAACTAACAGCTTTTCATAAACGTTTTTAAAACCTAAGTTGTTATAATTTGAAGTCTATTGTTTTGTACAATAAACATTATTACGAACTATTTTTTATGAGAGGTAAATTAGGGATTCGTTATAATGTTTAATATCAGTAATTAAATGAAAGCATATGCATCAAGCAATATTTAAAGATCCTCAACAGCAGGAATTATTCGATAAGCAAGGCTATATCATTACCCCTTTCATAGATAGGGAAACTGTCGCATTTTTGGATAAGACTTTTGATGAATTGCATCCCAATTTACCAGATAAAGGTTTTATTTCTGGAAGTTATTCTGCTGATTTTGAATATAAGAAAAAAGCAAGTGATTTGATAGCTCAAACTTTTGAGCCTTCATTTAAACGACTTTTTCAAAATTATACCCCTTTTGGAGGAGCATTCTTATTCAAAGTGCCTTCGCCAGAAAGTGAGTTAATGATTCATCAAGATTGGTCAATTGTAGATGAAAATAAATACTACGCCCTCAATATTTGGGTTCCTCTGATTGATATTACACCAGAAAATGGTCCATTAATGGTACTTCCAGGTAGTCATTATCAGAAATTGAATACACTACGAGCTCCTACTCTTCCCTACTTTTTTTCAGGACATGAGGAAGAAGTAAAAAAGTATCTAGTGCCAGCACATATTCCTGCTGGTCATGCTGTAGTATTGAATCAGAGTGTGGTACATTATTCTTCTGCTAATAATTCTACTGTAGTCAGAAAAGCCATTACTGCTGGGGTGAAATCAGAAGGTGCCAAACTCAGATTGTACTATAATGACATGAAGGATGGCAAGGATGAATTGGAAATGTTTGATCAAGAAGATGATTTTTTGATCAGTTTTGAAGACTTTATTGGAGAAATTTTTAGTCGTCCTAAAATTGGAGAAAGCAAAGGGAAATTCGATTATAAAGTACCTTCATTCGAGAAGGAAGAATTTAACCAGCTTATGATAGGAATGCAGAAAAACGCTGGTCATGCACCTAAGAATATTCCTGCAGCTAAAGGCAAAGGTGGATTTTTATCTCAATTAAAAAAGTTCGTTGGTATTGGAAACTAAACAACATCAAATACTCAAGGATAAAGCACTGGATCAGCATTTATTGGAGGAAGGCTATGTCATTATTCCATTTTTGAACGAGACAGAAATTCAAGAATTCAAGCAATTCTATGAAGAGCAAGGAATCGCTAAGCCAAAAGGCTTATACGCTACTGCACATGTAGATGATGCCGTTTTCAGAGGTCGAATTAATGAGTATATCAAAGAAAAAAATGTTCGTGCAATGAACGAATATTTTGATAATTGTACGCCGTTAGGTGGTACTTTTATTGTAAAAGGTCCTGGCGAAGAAGGCGAACTCATGCCACACCAAGATTGGAATATCGTAGATGAAGATCAAGGACATCGTTCTTTCAATATATGGACAACATTAGTAGATACTAATGAAGATAATGGAGCGATTCTTATCCTAGAAAAAAGCCATAATAAATTAAGGACGATCAGAGGAACGAATATTCCCTGTGTATTCCATCAGGTATATGATCAGGTCTGGCCAAAAATGAAAATGCTCCCTATGAAAGCAGGAGAAGCATTAGTTTATGATCATAGATTATTACACGCCTCTCATCATAATAAAACAGAAGAATTAAGACTCGCTACGGTGTATGGAATTATT
>JBNMOV010000322.1:0-5918 GCA_051275765.1 Maribacter sp.
AGCCTAATTCTTTTGCTTTTTTCTTCCGCCATTCGTTTTGTTCCAAGATATAAATGCGAACGCCAGGAATATGACGAATCGTTTCAGCGAGTAATGCTCCAATATTTCCAAATCCCGCTATTAATACAGTTTGCCCTATCGTAACTTCACTATCCCAAATAGCATTGATAACCGTTTCAATATTAGAAATCAAAGGAGCTTTTTCTAATGGCATTCCATCTGGCAAAAGCGTGACATTTTCTTCTTTTACCCAACATCTAGATTGATGAGGATGCATCAGATGAACATTTTTTCCTTTATATTTTCCTTCAGAAGTAACCTCGCCAACAAGCGAATAACCATATTTAATAGGTAAAGCAAAACCACCTTCCATATATGGAACTGCCATAGAATTATCAAAGGAAGGAAGTACTTTTCCTAAGGAAACCAAGCGTTCCGTTCCTGTACTGATCAAAGAATAGCGAGCTTCTATTTCTAATAATCCTTCTTTATCCAAAGGAGGATTTACCTCTTTTAAAATGGACGTTTTATAGTCGATATGCCAGAGAGCTTTGTTCATTATTTGTCCTTTACAAAACCAGTGAACATGATAGCATCTCCAATAGGATGATAAAAATGATGCTCGAAAGAGCAGCATTCATCAACAAGATCAATACTAGGTAAATTAAATGCTTTCAATCCAGAACCAAATAACATAGGAGAAATATGAAGTTGCAATATGTCAATACTTCTTTCATTTAAAAAAATGGAAGAAGTATAAGAACCACCTTCTATCAATACAGAATAAACGCCTTTTTTATGCAATTCAGCTAAAATATCTTCACTTTTCATATTTCCATTATCTGCCTTTAGCTGAATATATTCTATATTCTCATTTTGACAATTAGAAATATCATTAGTGGTGATTCTGAATACTCTACATCCACTAGCGGTGAGTGATTTTTCACAATAATCAGAATTTCCAATCACTACTTTTGCAGGATTTTCCCCTTCTACATGCCTCACTGTCAGTTTTGGCTGATCTTCTAGCAATGTCTTATTTCCTATAATTACAGCATCCACGACAGCCCTTATTCTATGTGCATGAATAAGATTTTCTTGATTGCCAATCCATTTAGACTGATTAGTTCTAGTAGCGATATGACCATCTAGCGTTTGAGCAAAATGAGATAAACTCAGTGCTTTTTTTCTATTTTTAGTCAAGAGGGGAGCGATACAGAATGGAAGATAAAGTAATAACTGATTAACGACTTGTGTATCTGCTTTTCCTTGTTGTAGAATTTGTATCCAGCCATTTTCTTTGACGAATAATATAGTACATTCCCAATGAGAAGGTGGTGTAGAAGGCGTTATTTGTATGAAAATATCTGATGCTTTTGGCAGACTGGTTTGTGGAATATTATTACTACTGCCATTGTCAGAAATTAGGATGTTATGGATGCTCTTTGTTGTAGCATATATATCATCCTTCAGTTCTAAGAGTAATTTCCATAGACTATCAGATATCATTGAATCGAATTTCTATTTGGTTTCTAAAGTATGTTTAAAATTTAATACTTTGCACTAAAAATGACCTTTTATTGATTATACTTCCACGCCTTTAGCGTGGCAAGCTGTTCTAAAAATGCTCATTTACGTTAAGGCTAAACGCTGCTTTTCGTGTCTTGTTTGATTAAAAAATTAACTGTTTTTTTTTTCGAAAGTCAATTTTAAACCAGTCCTTATCCGTCTGGCCACTTCAAAAGCAAAATGTCTAGTGCTGTGTTTCATTCTTATTAATAATTTGGTAGAGTAAATTGTGCAGAATTTACAATTGCAACTCACCAAAACCATAAAGCTACTTTATTTACTGATGATTTTTGAAATAAATAATAATATTTTAATCAAACCTTTTACTATTGGCCATAATAAAGACAAGTTTTGATGGCTATTTATTCTTAATTTGTTTTCATGGAAATTCTGTTGTATTATTACAAATTTCAATAAATAATGAGACATTGAATAAAAAAATGTGGTACGTGATTATATTGTTAGTAATATCAAATTAAAAATTGAATTGTGGATAATTGGATTACCTACATAGTGGCGTTGTATTACATTTCTTTAATGGCTGAAATCATCTGGATACCTGTTCCAAGTGTTTCTTCTACATGGCAACTCATCTTTCCTAGTGATGAGATGGATCGTATTTTGAATAAGGAATCGTTATTGTATAAATTTCAACATTTTAATTTTGTAGAAAAAGCCATATGGATTATCATTCCTTATGTTGTTTCTACAATGGGCTATTGTTACCCAATATTCATGTTGATTTTATTCTATTTTGGTAAAATAGAGATAGATATCACCATTTTTTCAATGATTGGAGTTTTCTGCTTAATTCTAGGAAGACTCATTACTATTTATAGTGCATTCACGATTAGAAAAAATAATTCCCAAAAAAATGAAGAATTTGAATTGAAGACGAAGGGGATATTCCGAAAATCAAGAAATCCAATTGTATTGGGCTTGCATGTTGGTGTATTTGGAATGATTCTGATTTTTCCAAGTTTGATTTTCTTAATTTTGACGATTGTTTATATTTTACATATACATTTTAAAATTGTCTTAGAAGAAGATTTTCTAAGACAACTCTTTAAGGATAATTACAAAACTTATCACTCAAAGACCAAAAGATATTTATGAATCAGGAAACGATAAAAGGTTGGTTTGATAATACCTACGAAACCAAGGGACTGAATTACCTTAGACCAACAGATGCTTATTATATTTTTTTAGAATTATTGAAGGTAGAATCTGGTAAGAAATTTTTGGATGTTGCATGTGGTCCAGGACAAATGCTCAAAGTAGCCAAGGAATATGGATTGGATATTTCTGGAATTGATATTTCAGATGTAGCCATAGAAATGGCTAAAAAATCTTTGCCTGATGCAAGTTTGCATGCGGTAAATGCAGAGGAATTGCCTTTTGCAGATAATACTTTCGATTACATTACTTGCTTAGGCTCATTAGAGCGAATGCTGGATACCAAAAAAACAATTCAAGAACAAATTAGAGTTGCTAAGCCAACAGCAAGGATTTGTTATATGGTTAGAAATTCAGAACGAGTTTCTTGGAAGATTATCAAGAATAGTTTGGGGATTATTAATAAAAAAGGACACCAAGGGGCAAAGTCGATGAAGGAATGGTCTGATCTTTTCACGAGCCTAGGCTTGAAGATAGAAGATGTTCATCATGATCAATGGCCGAGTACGCGTTGGAAAAGATGGCTTACCTTGAATAGTAGATTAGTTAGGATAGATTTCAAAAAAATACAAGCTAAACGTGTTCCTATGGAAGGAGCTTACGAATTCATTTTCATTCTATCAAAGATATAGCTTATGTCTTCTGATGCGGTTAAGCATATTTATGATGCCTTATTTTCTTTAGATAAAAATAAGAAAGGCGGAGAAAGTTATCCTATTCATAAGCCACTCGATTTTAAGGACGGGCATACGGATATTACAGATTGGATACAGCAGCATATCAGCATAGCTGACGGTGCTGCTATATTGGATGCTGGCTGTGGAACTGGTTTTACCTTATTGGAATTGTGTAAGGATACGAATATAAAAGGCTTAGGCATTAGTCTGAGTCAAGACGAGGTACAACGTGCCAATGCTTCTGCTGAAAAGCGAGGTATTGAGGAACGTTGTTCATTCAAGGTGCATGATTTTGGAGAGCCATTGAATCAGAAGTTTGATTTGATATTTGCGATAGAGTCATTGAAACATTCGCCAGATATTAAAAAGACCTTTGCTAATTTAGTTGCTCATCTGAATGATAAAGGCAGGATTATTATTATGGAAGATTATTATATTCCTAATAAAGTATCTGATAAGTTAGGGAATAAATTCCTTGAAAATTGGTCTGTAGGAGAATTATATACAGCTGATTTTTATATCAATGAATTTAAAGAATTAAATGCTCATTTAATTCATCAAAATGATTTCACAGATTTAGTTTTTAAGAAAAATAAATTAATAACTAGAGGATTTATTAGTGGGGTAGGATTACTATCTAAAATAATGCCTACTGGAAAAAATAAATCTTTAGCTCGCATTTATCAAGGTGGATTAATTATGGATTATTTTTATAAAGTAGGGGCGTTTGAGTATAAGATGTTGGTGTTTGAAAAATGACCTCTAAATCCCCTTTAGGGGATTTTCTATTTTTCATTGTTTTATAATTCGTTTCACTAAGTATTAAAAGTCCCCTTTAGGGATGAGAAATAAATAAACGCTACCACTTATAACGCAGGATTTTTGCTTGCTAATAAGGCGAAAAACGCAGACATAGCCGTAGCTATGGCGAGTATTTTCAACGAAGTTAGCAAACAAAAAGGCAAGTTAGAATGTAGCGTTTATTTGTTTCTCGTCCCTTAGGGGATTAAGGGGCAGTACAAACCACATAAGTCACCTGTCTGAAAAATAATAAAACCCTTTTTTGCTGTTCAGAAACGACTTCCAATCCTAGTTGATTGAAAGTCGTTTTCCATTCTTGGTCGGATTTATTTTGATAGGTCATATTGGAATGCCCTAGATTGACTAAAGTATCCATTCCATATGTGAGATATTGCTGAATAATATTATTATAAATGTCTTCTATGATAATTAATTGCTCACAAACCCTAGCCGCTTCTTGCAAAACATCTATAGGATCATCAGTATGATGAAGGACAGTTAGAATTAATCCTGTATTAAATTCCTTATTTTTGAATGGCATTTTTTTACCATCATAAACAATCGTTTTTATACTATCATGAATAGATAAATCGCCTACATCCAAAGTAGTAATATGATGTCCTTTTTTTTGTAAATAATGAGCCACCATTCCATTTCCACTTCCTATATCAACGACATTTCCTTTTAGATGAGGAACGACTGTTTTTAATTTTCTATCCACCCATATATTTCCTATTTTTAAATAGGATCTTTTAATGAATGAAATGTTTTTGATTAAGGATAATAGCATGTGGCAAAGGTAGCGTTTGTAAAGGTGTTATTTATTATATTTGTTTAAATAGTATTGTCGTAATTCTTCTATTTTGTTTTCTTTTATTTCAATATCTTTTTGCTTTATGTCTTGTTTTAATTTTGTTAATTCTTTCCATTCATTTTCATTCAAGCCTACGAAATATTCATAAGACAAGGATCCAGACATTCTTTCTCCAGTGAGATTACTGCGTATATTTTCAGTTATATTTAATCTCTTTTTTCCATAAGTTCTTACTTCTTCAGAATAATAACCGATGCTATTTTTATTTAAAGAAACTCTTTGACCATTAACAGATACTGAACGCATTTTAGGGATATTTTTTAGAAGAACCCCCATTACTATTTTTGCTTCAAAAGTATCTCCTTTTTCTACATAACCACTTTTAGGTATTATCATAGGAAAAAATCTCTCTAGACTAACAAGACCATCTTTTGGATATTCTATTATATTTTCTAAAGTATCTGTATTTATTATTTCAAAGGTATTAATAGACACATTTTTTTCTGAAAATAATGTAGATGATAAAGCATAGCTTAATACTATAAGGACTATAGCCCAAAATAAATAAAACCAAATGACTGAACGCATGATGATGGAGTTTTGAAATGAAGAAATATTTTAATCGAATACTTTGTATTGGAAAACTGTATTTCCTCTCATGTTTTCTCCAGTAAAAGGATTTTTGACGGCAGCTTCTATTTTAAGTGTTTGAGGACCGGATTCTTTAGCTTTTTCTATGAAACGCCTTCTGCCTTCTGCATTGAGTTCGATTTTCTTCCCATTTATAGCAATTTTTGTAGTCTTGGTAAATTCATTATATACTTGAACAACAGATACTTCTGCCATAAATTTTTCTCCTTTTTGTACGCAGTTTTTCTTTG
>JBNMOV010000323.1:0-5911 GCA_051275765.1 Maribacter sp.
TTAGGAATGAAACAACGACTCGCCATAGCTGCTGCGATGGTTGGCGATCCTAAAGTATTGATATTCGATGAACCTACCAATGGATTAGATCCGGAAGGAATAGCAGAAGTAAGAGAAACGCTACTAAAAATATCTAAGCGAGGCAAGACTATCATCATGGCGAGTCATATCTTGGATGAAGTGGAAAAAATATGCTCTCATGTCGCTATCATAAAAAAGGGGACTTTATTGGCTACAGGAACTGTGGGGCAGATATTGACTTCTGATCGATTGATAGAAATCGCTGCTACAGATATGGAAGCACTCAAACGTGTCTTGGCTGCATTCCCTGAGATTAAGGAAATGGAAATGATCGATGATAATTATTTGATCCTTACGCTTCCAGAAGAAGGTGCTAATGCTGCTGATATGAATCGTTTGGCTTTTGATCAAGGAGTTATCTTGACTCGATTATTGGAAAGGAAGAGGAGTTTGGAATCTGAGTTTTTGGAGATTACTAAGAGTGGGAGAAAGAGGTAGGTTTTATTAAATATATATTTTAGAACTGTTTTAACTCAATCATAATTAACAACTATTGATATGACCTATATTAAATATTTTACAACTATTGTTCTTGTTTTTGTATCGTTAGTTTGCTGCTTTGGGCAAGATGTGATAATAAATTCTCAAGCAGATATGGATGCTTTTGATCCTAACACTACAGTGATAAATGGTTATCTTTATATTAAAGATTTTGACAATACCACTGAACCCATAAACAATTTTAATAACTTATCCAATCTTACTACTATTACTGGAGGTTTAACAATAAAACAGAATTCTTCCTTAACAAATATAAATGGTTTATCCAATCTCACTTCTATTGGGGGAGATGTCTATTTTTATTCTAATTCTTCCCTAATTAACATAAATGGCTTATCTAGCCTAGCCTCTGTCGGTGGATTTTTATATTTACAAGACAATGATGCTTTAACAAATATAAATGGCTTATCCAATCTCACTTCTATAGAAGGTTATTTGTATTTGCAAGGAAATAACGTTTTAACGAATATAGATGGCTTATCTGGTTTAACATCCTTTAATGGAGATTTGACTATAGATACAAATCTAGACTTAACAAATATAGATGGCTTATCCAACTTGACTTCTTTTGGCGGAAATTTGACTATAGAAACAAATATTTCCTTAACGAATATAGATGGTTTATCTGGTCTGACTTCTTTTAATGGAGATTTAACTATAAGACAAAATTCTTCCTTAGAGAACGTGGATGGTTTATCTGGTCTGACTTCTTTTAATGGAGATTTATTTTTAATCGATCATGATGTTCTAACAAATATAGATGGTTTATCCAGCCTTACTTCCTTTACTGGACATTTATCTTTAAGATATAATGTTTCACTCATAAATCTAGACGGTTTATCTGGTCTAACATCTATTAATGGTAGTTTATCTATAATAGATAGTCATCTCTTAGAAAATGTGAATGGTTTATCTAATTTGGCTTATATCGAAGGTAATTTCTATTTAGGCAAAAACACCTCCTTAACAAATATAGATGGTTTATCTAGCCTTACTTCTACTGAAGGATATTTATTTTTTATAGAAAACCCTGCATTAATAAATATAGATGGCTTATCCAATCTCACTTCTATTGGTAATGATTTGCTTTTCAGAGAAAATGATGCTTTAATAAATATAGATGGCTTATCCAATCTCGCTTCTATTAATAATGATTTAACTATAGATCTAAATCCCTCTTTAACGAATACAAATGGCTTATCTAATTTGGTATCTGTTGGAGGATATTTTACAATGTATCAAAATGCTGCTTTAGAGAATATAGATGGTTTATCCAATCTAACAACTATTGGGGAATATTTGTACTTGCAAGAAAATAATGCTTTAACTAATATAGATGGCTTATTCAATCTGACATCTATTGGCGGTAATTTGAGAATAGAAGAAAATGGTGCTTTAACAAATTGCTGTGGCATACAAAATATATTAAATATATCTGAAGCCATTTCTGGTGGTATTTATATTTCAAATAATCCTTCAGAATGTAGTAGTCAAAATGAAATATTAAATATTTTTTGTGGCTTATCTCTGAAAATTTTTAATGATATTGACCAAGATTGCAACAATGATAATGATGAATTTGGCATAAATAATCGAATGTTTATTGTACAACCAGGCAATATCATTGGAGAAACTGGAAACTGGTTTCCAAATTCTCTTCCTATAGGGAATTACACAGTAACCATAGATACATCTGGGACTTGGTCGCCCACTTGTTCTATCACACAATCCTTTACTGTTTCAGACCCTTTTGAAGATACTGTATTACCCACTTTTGGTCTAGTTTCCACAGAGCCCTGTACAGCACCAGATGTCAGTATCCATATGCCATTTATGAGACCTTGTTTTGATAATCAAAAAATCTATATCCATGCCTGTAACACACTTAATGCCACAGGAACTTTAGAAGATGCTTTTGTCGTTCTAGAATTAGATTCTTTACTTACACCTACATCATCCTTAATCCCTTATACTGATTTAGGAAACCATATGTATCAATTTGATATTGGAACATTGAACCCTGGAATTTGTGTAGATTTCTGGATAGAAACTACGCTGAGTTGTGATGCCGAATTAGGACAAGGCCTATGTATGGAAGCCCAATTATTCCCTGCCGCAGATTGCGTTTTCGATGATATTCCTAATCCATTAGAAGATTGTAATACAACATGGGATATGTCCTCTCTCACTGTAAATGGCTATTGCGAAAATGATACTGTCTTTTTTGAAATTCTTAATAGTGGTTCTGGAGATATGACCTGTTTCAGTCCTGTAAGGGTTTATATCAATGGAAATCTCATTATTTTGGATTCAGTTCAATTAGTTAGTGGAGAAATTGCTGTTTTCAGTTTTTCAGGAGATGGACAATCTTGGAGATTAGAAACAGACCAACATCCATTACATCCAGGCAATTCCCAACCTAATGCTATGGTGGAAGGTTGTGGAGGAAATATTGCTACTTTCTTGAGTTATATAAATGCCATGCCTTTGGATGATGCTGATCCTGTAGTAGATATTTATTGCGGAATCGTTACAGGAAGTTATGATCCTAATGACAAAACGGGATTTCCTTTAGGAGTCAATGAAAGCAATGATATCCTTCCTAATCAGCAAATAGAATACCTCATCCGTTTCCAAAATACAGGAACAGATACTGCATTCACAGTCGTTATTCGAGATACGCTTTCTACGGATTTTGATATTTTTTCTGTCCAATCTGGTGTGGCAAGTCATGATTATGATTTCACTATCAATGATGGTCGTGCGATGGAATGGACTTTCAATAATATATTATTGCCAGACAGCACAACCAACGAAATAGAAAGTCATGGTTTCATTAAATTCACTGTCAATCAAATTCCAAATTTAGCTGAAGGAGTAATCCTAGAAAATACTGCTGCCATTTATTTTGATTTCAATGATCCTATTATTACTAATACTTCCCAGCATACGATCAATTATTTTACGCCCAATATCATTGCTACAACAAATATCAATGAAGAAGCCTGTAATGATTACACCTCTCCTAGCGGAAATTATACTTGGAGCAATTCAGGTACTTATTATGATATTATTGAAACAGAAAATGGAGATAGTATCGTAGTAGTTGATTTGATGATTACAATATCAGATCTAGCTATCACAGACATTGGAGGAAGCACACTTACTGCTAATATTAATGATGCGGAATACCAATGGTTGGATTGCAATAATAATTTAAATCCCATAGAAGGAGCGACAAACCAAGATTTCACAACAACAGAAGTCATTGGAGATTATGCTGTACAAGTCACATTGGATGGATGTACAGTGATATCAGATTGTTTTTCCATTAATACTACAGGAATAGTAGATCATGAATTTGCGAATGCTGTAAATATTCATCCTAATCCAACGAATAATCGTGTTTTTGTAGATTTAGGAAAAGAATATCAAGCAACAAGTTTTACGCTCAGAAACATTTTAGGTCAAACTATTCTAAAGCAACAAGTGAATGCTTCAAATGAATTTCATTTTGAAATAGATGGTGCTACAGGTTTGTATTTGTTAGAAATAGAAACGAATTCTGGACAAAATGCTACGTTTAAGATTTTGAAGAATTAAGAAGCTGTCTTAATTTAATTTTTGAAAATTATTATAGTTAACTTTTTTGCTGCTTTTCGTTATAAAAACCAAATGCTTCTAGCGAGTTTCGCTAGAAGCATTTTTAATACAAATTTTTATCTTAAAATCTCAGTATCTCGAAATCTCAATATCTATCAATACCTAAACTCCTTCACTGTATTCACAAAACATTTCACACCATCCAAAGGCGTATCTGGATAAACACCATGTCCTAAATTGACAATATGGTTTCCACCAAATGCATGAATCATTTCTTCTGTCTTCGCTTTGATATTAGTATGAGAAGAATATAACATACAAGGATCTAAATTCCCTTGCACTACCCTATCCTTTCCTAATGCATTCCTCGCAAATTCTGGTTTCGTATTCCAATCTAATCCAATGACATTACAAGATAAATCATTCATAGATTCTAATCCGAACCAAGCATTTTTGGCAAAAACTGTGATAGGTGCCTCATCTATAGCATCACATATTTTGCGGATATATGGCAAGGAAAACTCTTCGAATTGATCTGGCGAAAGAACACCTGCCCAAGAATCAAAAATCTGTACCAAATCAGCACCAGATTTAATCTTATTTTTCAGATAAACGATGATTGTATCTGCTAGCATATCCAAAAGTAAGTGAGCTGCTTCTGGCTGCGTATAAAGAAATTTCTTTGCCTTGGAAAAGGTCTTACTTCCACTTCCTTCTATCATATAAGAAAGCAATGTCCAAGGAGCTCCAGCAAAACCAATCAATGGAACTCTGCCATCCAATTCCTGTTTCGTTATTTTCAAGGCATCATAGACATAACCTAAATCTGCAGCAGCTTCTGCTCCAAATCTTAGTTTTTTGATGTCTTCCATGGAGGTAATGGTTTCTGGAAACCAAGGTCCTTTCTTTTCTATCAATTGATATTCCAAGCCCATCGCTTCTGGAATAACTAATATATCAGAAAAGATAATAGCCGCATCTACACCTAATTCATCCACTGGCTGAATGGTTACTTCAGCAGCGAGGTGTGGCGTTTCTACCAGTTCCTTAAAACCAGACAAACTACCTCTCAATGCACGATATTGTGGAAGGATTCTACCTGCTTGTCTCATCAACCATACGGGAGGTCTTTCTACCTTTTCGCCTCTAGCTGCCCTTAGAAAAAGATCATTTTTTATTTCCATGACGCAATATTAGTTAAAAACAAGGTCTAAAGTTTCAGTAAAAAGTCAAATTTTGGTTATGTTAGCTTATAATTAGATATTGAGATAGTTAGATAGTTAAATTCAGAGCTAAAATACATGGTTAGAGTATGTTTAAATCTAACACTTTGAATTAAAAACTAATTTTAAGCATGCTCTAATATCTTAATGTGTCAAATAAAAATATACTTCTTGAAAAATACATTTAGACCAATACCTTTTATTCGTTTGCTGATTCCCTTGATAATAGGGATTTTGTGGGGGGAATATATGCCTATTTATGGTATTGAGTATTTGCTATTTGCTACTGTTCCTACTTTATTATTCTTTGCTTTTAAAAAGGATAAGAATGTAAAGCTACCTTTTGGAATACTTAGTTTTCTCTGTTTATTCTTAATTGGACATTTACTGGTAGGATGGCAAAATATTTCTACTAATGAGGATCATTTTCATCCGCAATTAGATGAGGAGGAAATTACTTGGACAGGTATCGTCACTTCTATGCCTACGCCAAAAAAGAATGT
>JBNMOV010000324.1:0-5885 GCA_051275765.1 Maribacter sp.
CTTCAGATATTCCGCTTTCTTCCAGCCATGCTAACCCTCTCCTAGTTGCATCAAATTCTACAGGCAATGTCATAAAACTAAATAATGCAGTCAATCCAAAAAGACCAATAGCGAACAATAATATAATGGGAGACTGCCCCAGTCCAAAAACACCTCCCAAAGCAGCCATGAGTACATATTGCTGAATATTAGAAGAAAATTGCACTATTGGAACGAGGGCAGAACGCATCTGTAAGAAAGGATAATCCCTATCATGCTGTATAGCATGTCCTACTTCATGTGCTGCTACTGCCGCAGACATGATACTTCTACCTGAATATACTTCAGGACTTAGGCTAACTACCTTTGCTCTAGGATTATAATGATCTGTCAAAAATCCTTTGCCTTGTGTAATATTCACATCAGCTACATTGTAATGTCTGAGCATCATTTTTGCTACTTCTGCTCCAGTATATCCACTCTTCATAGGAATAGCTCCATACTTCTTAGCTTTGGCTTGTAGCCGCTGCCCTATCAGCATTCCTATCATTGACATTCCTCCAGTCAATAGCATGAAAATTATATAATCTGTGCCCATTCGTCTATTATTTTAGTATTTTACAATCAAACGACTTAGATTGTTCTAGCATTTGATTACGAAAAATATAAATTTGTAGGCAACTATAATAATCTTAGACTAACTATCAAAGATTACCTATTAATTATTAGATGATGATTTTTGAAAAAGAGTACATTAGACGTTGAAGTTGATTAGAAACAACTTCATTATTCCCTAGAAACTTTTGTTCCATGAAGACGATAGATATTACCACTACACAAAAAGTTACCATAGAATATGAACTAGCAGGACTGCGAGATCGTTTCTTGGCATCTATTATTGATTTGATGCTGATTGGTACAGTAGGGACAGTATTTGTGATTATTCTTGCCGCAGCATTTAGAGATGATTTTTTCTTGGATGATAGTTCTACTGGACAAGCTACTTTTTTATTACAAGGATTAGTTCCCCTTTTCATTTTCTTGGCGTATCACTTTCTTTCTGAATTATTAATGGATGGTCAGAGTTTAGGAAAAAAGGCAGTAGGAATCAAAGTCATCAAACTAAATGGCAAGGAAGCTACAGCTAGTGATTATATGCTGCGTACTTTATTTCATTTTATAGATAGCTTATTCAGTTTGTATATTTTGGGAGCTTTATTGGTGGTTTCTACAGATAAGAATCAAAGACTGGGAGATTTTGCTGCAAATACGGCTGTGATAAAAGTAAAATTCAATCTTAGATTCAGGTTAGAGGATATCATGAAAATAAATTCATTGGCAGATTATGAGCCAGCATATCCAGATGTTCGACAATTCACAGAACAGGATATGCTATTGATAAAAAGCGTAGTCGCTCGACAACGTTTATACAATAATCCTTCTCACAAAGATGCAGTCAATACATTAGTACGAGATCTGATGCTGAAACTAGATGTCATAGATCCTCCTAAGGATAAAATTCATTTTTTGAAGACTTTGATTCGGGATTATATTGTCTTAACAAGATAAATTTTAGTATATTTAAGGTAGAAAAGCAGCCTAACAACTCAACTACAATATTGGAAATAAAAAATCTGTTTTAAATTTAAAAAAAATTAAATCGCTGCATCTAAAGCACAAAAAAAAGTGCTTTAGCATAAAATTAATTATTATCTTTTCACTATAAATTATTTAAAAATGAAGTATTTTAAATTAACTATTCTGCTATCTATCATCCTATTACTCTTTTCATGTAAAAAAGATCCATGCGACACTACCTTTTGTTTAAATGGAGGGATATGTGCTTCTGGTCTTTGTAATTGCCCCGAAGGATATAGTGGTCTCCAATGTGAAACTTTTGATATTTGTACAAATATCACTTGCCTAAATGGTGGAGTATGTGTTACTGGTCTTTGTAATTGCCCCGAAGGATACAGCGGTCTTCAATGTGAGAACTTCAACCCTTGTGCAAATATCACTTGTCTAAATGGTGGAGTATGTGCTAATGGAATTTGTAATTGTCCCGAAGGATATAGTGGTTCTGATTGTGGAATAGCTCTTACACCCAATTCAATGACCATCACAAAAATTGATATATTAGATTATCCTGTCGTGAATAGCAGTGGAGGTGGATGGGATTTGACTACAGGAGCAGATCCTTTTATAACCATGAGCTTAGGAACAAGTTCTGATTCAGATGACAATATTACTGGCTATGTTGAAAATGTAACTGGAAACCCTTACTCACTAACATTATCTAGCCCTCAAACTATTAATAATCTAGGAAGTTCCTGGACTATAGGAATGTGGGATTATGATAATCCAGATGCGGACGACTTTATGGGAGGTATTTATTTTACTCCTACGAATTACGATCAAGGATTTCCTTCAAGTTTTACTTTAACTACCAACAGTATATCTTTCAGGTTACATATTAATTGGAATTTTTAAGAACAATATTTTCATAATTTCATAAAGATCAATTACCCCAAATTTTCAATAATGGAAATTTGGGGTTTTATTATTGGGAATATAATGGACAAAAATATTTTCCAATTTTTCTCATATCATTTCCAATAGGGAAAAAATTTGTTTAGATTTATCCAACGTATCATTATTTTCAATTCAAAACGAAAACCCGACATCATGGGAGAACAGAGAGTATCACTTTTATCTGACAAAAAAGATATGCACAAATTCGTCAAGAGTTTGTTGAAAGATGTAAAGGCATTGGAATATATGCTGGATAATGACTGGTTTGAAAGTGATATTACAAGGATAGGAGCCGAGCAGGAAATGTGCATGGTTCATAAGGATACTTTTAAACCTGCTTGTCTTGCGACGGAGGCTTTGGAAAAGATGAAAGATTTGCCTTGGGTAGAAACTGAACTTGCCAAATTCAATTTAGAAACAGGAGCTACGCCTTTGAAGTTTACTGGTTCTTGCTTATCTGATATGGAAAAGCAAATCAGTGAGCAAATCGATATTATACGAGAACGTGTAGATGAGCTAGGTGCTGAAATCATCCTTACTGGCATACTTCCTACTTTGCAGAAATTTGATATGGGAATGCATAATCTCACGCCTGTCCCTCGTTATTTTGCACTGATGGAAGCGGTGAATAAACAACTAAAAAAACGGAGTACTTACGAAGTAAGATTAGAAGGAGTAGATGAACTTATCGTTCAGCATGATTCTCCTATGATCGAGGCTTGTAATACCAGTTTTCAAGTACATTTACAGGTAGCTCCTAATGATTTTGTGCAGATGTATAATATCGCACAAGTGTTAACTGCTCCAGTAATGGCTATCGCTGCGAATTCTCCAATAGTATTTGGAAAAAGACTTTGGCATGAAAGCCGTATTGCTTTATTCCAACAATCATTGGATACGAGAACGACGCACGATCACTTGAGAGAACGCAGCCCTCGTGTTAGTTTTGGAAATGACTGGTTGAAGGATTCTATCCTAGATATTTACAAGGAAGATATTGCTCGTTTTAGAGTATTAATTAGTGGCGATGTAGAGGAAGATTCTTTCAAGATGATCAAGAATGGCGAAGTACCTAAATTACGTGCTTTGCAAGTTCATAATTCTACCGTTTATCGTTGGAATCGTCCTTGTTATGGAATAAGTGATAATGGTAAACCGCATTTAAGAATTGAAAATAGAATATTAGCAGCTGGGCCTACGATATTGGATGAAATGGCGAATGCTGCATTCTGGTTAGGACTGATGATTGCTTATGCAGATAAATATGAAGATATTACTAAAATCATGTCCTTTGCTGATGCTAGTGATAATTTTGGTAAGGCTGCTAAGTATGGTATTGATACCAAATTCACTTGGCTGAATAATGAGAAAGTTACTGCTATTGATTTGGTGAGAAAGGAATTGATTCCAATGGCAAAAAAAGGCTTGACTAAAATGAAAGTTGATAAAGCTGACATCAAGCGTTATTTGGATGTCATCGATAAACGTGCTGAACTTCATATGAATGGAGCTAGATGGATACTTCGTTCTTATAATAGATTGAAACAAGTCACTACAGATAATGAGGCCATGACGACCATTACTGCAGCGATGATTAAAAACCAACGGAAAGAAAAACCTGTTCACGAATGGGACTTACCAGAATTAAAAGTTTTGAAAAAATATAGACCTTCTAAACTAAGAGTAGAAGAGTTCATGGATCGTGATCTTTTCACTGTCGAACCAGATGACATGATAGAAATGGTATCTGAAATGATGGATTGGCGTAAGATTCGTTATATGCCTGTAGAAACGGAAGATGGAGAATTAGCTGGGCTAGTGAGTGCTAGAATATTACTTAGACATTTCACTAATCAAGGTAGAGGCGAACTCACGAAAAGAAAATCGACTTTGGTCAAGGATATCATGATTACTGATCCTATTACTATTTCGCCTGAAACTACTTTGATTGATGCTTTATTGATTATGAAAGAGCATAAAATAGGTAGTTTACCAGTGGTAAAGAATAATGAACTGATGGGAATTATTACAGAAACTGAATTCCTGAAAATTACTGGTAGAATGATGAGAAGATTGGAAGAAGAGGAAAAGGAAGGGTAATTTTAGTTAAGTGAAACGTATTTAATAACTTGAGCCAGAATGGGTAGTAATTTTTTCTTCTAAAGAATTCAAAAAATCGTTGCATAGCCGTAGCTACGGAACTATTTTTTGTGTTTTTTAGAAGGAAAAAGAACAAGCATAATGGCTCATGTTATTGAATTCGTTTCACTAATGGTTGATTATGTTGATTGGTTCATTAATAATACCAATCAACATAATCAACTACTTTAACAACTCCATCAGCTTCGCTACTACAATATCTATTTCTTCCTTCGTATTATGATGACTAAAGGAAAAACGAGCTGTTTTATAATCAATATGTCCATCTATAGCTGCTAAAACATGAGATTCATGTTCTACGCCAGAACTACAAGCACTACCTCCAGAGGCACTTATTCCTGCCATATCTAATAGCATCAACAACATTTCTCCATTAGCAGAAGGAGCAAAAGATACGCTCAATACTTTGTGCAGATATTTATCTGGACAGCCATTGAATACTACCTTTTCAAAATTAGCAACTAGCTGTTCTTTCATGTAATTGCGTAAGCCATCTATATAGGTTCTACGCTCCTCCATTTTGGCACAAGAAATCTGTAATGCTTCTGCCATTCCTACTATTCCATAAAGGTTTTCTGTACCTCCACGCATATTTCGTTCCTGGGCACCACCATCTATATATGGATGAATGATATTATTTCCATTGATATAAATGAATCCTACACCTTTAGGTCCATGAAACTTATGAGCTGCACCAGCTAGAAAACTAATATTCGTTTTGGAAACATCTATAGGAAATTGACCAATTGCCTGCACAGTATCCGAATGAAAAAAGACATTTGCTTCTTCGCAGATAGCTGCTATTTTTTCAAAATCATGTAATGTTCCAATTTCGTTATTGGCATGCATTAGAGAAACTAATGTTTTTTCATCTGAGGCAGCAATAGCTTCTCTTAAATCACTTTCTCTTATACATCCTTTCTTATCCACATCGAGATAAACGACATCTATTCCTTCATACTTTACTAAAGCATCCAAAGTATGTAGTATACAATGATGTTCTGTAGGACAAGATATGATTCGTTTCACTCCCAAATCTCTCACAGAACATTTCAAAGCCATATTATTAGCTTCTGTACCTCCGGAAGTGAAAAATATTTCGCCAATGGACGCACCTATACTATGTGCAATCCTACGTCTAGCTTTTTCTATGGCTGTACGAGATTGTCTACCATCTGCATGAATAGATGATGGATTGCCATAATGCCCTTTCA
>JBNMOV010000325.1:0-5885 GCA_051275765.1 Maribacter sp.
AAAACCATGTTCTGATTTCAAAAAAATAATAATCTCCCTATGTTTCTCTACCTTGGAATCCTGAATCACTTTTATCCAATAATTTAATGGTTCACCTGTTTTTTCTTCTAGTTTTTTTTCATGATATTATTCATATCATAATGGATAATATAACAGGATGTTTTGGGAATAAATAAAATAAATCATGTCAATACAACATTTTGATGTTATTATAATAGGAGCCGGATTGTCAGGGATTTGTATGGCACATTATCTGAAAAACGATTGTCCTAATAAATCCTTTGCGATATTAGAAGCGAGAGAAAGAATAGGGGGGACATGGGATTTGTTCCAATATCCAGGTGTGCGTTCAGATTCTGATATGAGTACTTTAGGTTATCGTTTCAGACCTTGGAAAGAAGAACAGCAAATCGCAGATGGACCGTCTATCCTAAAGTATATCAAGGAAACGGCGAAGGAAGAAAACACCTATGAGCATATTTTATTTGACCATAAACTAGCGAAAGCAGACTGGTCGAGCAAGGATAATAAATGGTCATTGAAAGTGAACCATTCCGCTGAAGAAGCGACTCAGCTTACTTGTTCCTTTTTGGTATCCTGCACTGGTTATTATGATTATGATAAAGGACATACCCCTAAATTTAAAGGATTAGATAAGTATAAAGGACAGTTTATTCATCCTCAATTTTGGCCTAAGGATTTAGATTTTCAAGGCAAAAAGGTAACGGTTATAGGAAGTGGAGCAACTGCTGTGACACTTGTTCCTGCTATGGCAAAACAAGGAGCTGGCCATGTGACAATGTTGCAGCGATCGCCGACTTATTTCATTGCCATGCCTATGAAAGATTTATTGGCTAAAAGATTGGAAAAAATCATGCCTCAGTCTTGGGCGTACAAACTAGTTCGATGGAAAAATATTGGCATTAGTCTATTTAGCTATGGCTATAGTAAGGCAAAACCTAAAAAGATGAAAGAATTCTTTATTGGTAATGTCAAAAAAATGCTACCAAAAGGTTACGATGTAGAAAAGCATTTCACGCCTTCTTATAATCCTTGGGACCAGCGACTTTGCTTAGTTCCTGACGGAGATTTTTTCAAAGAAATCAGAAATGGAAGGACTTCTGTAGTTACAGAGCACATTGACCAATTTACAGAAAAAGGCATCTTGCTTAAATCTGGAGAAGAATTAGAAGCTGACATTGTTATTTCTGCTACAGGTTTGGTTATTTTGCCAGTAGGAGGAATAGAAGCTACAATAGATGGAAAGCCTTTTGAATTGCAAAAATCATTTTCCTATAAAGGAACAATGGTCAGCGATGTTCCTAATTTTGGATTAATTCTAGGATATACTAATGCTTCTTGGACACTAAAGGCTGATCTTTCATCAGAATATCTTTGTAAATTGATTAATCTGATGGATAAGAAAAATTGCAAAGCAGTTATTCCACGTTATAAAGGAAAGGGCAAAGGAAAGCAAGTCATGACAGAATTAGAATCTGGTTATATTGATAGGGCAAAGGATTTACTCCCTTATAATGGCGATAAAAAACCATGGAAAATAGATCAGCATTATATCAAGGATGTCATTTCATTCAGATATAGTAAAATACAGGATGGACATTTGGAATTTAAAGAGTAATTGCTTTTATCCACTTACGTTTAGTAAATCTTCGGTTTACTAAAGCAAAGGTTTGTACTAAAGCTAAATTCAGTAATGAAGTCATGCTAAATTAAGTTTTCCACCTTTACGTTTAGCAAACCTTTTAGGTTTGCTAAACGTATGATATTAAGAAAATGGCAAAGAAGAAAAGGAAATATTATGTAGTTTGGGTAGGCTCGAAAACAGGCGTTTTTGAAACATGGGCAGAGTGTTTACTCTACACCAAAGGTTATCCAAATGCCAGATATAAATCCTTTGCTACACGATATGAAGCAGAAGATGCTTTCATGGGCGTGAAGCATATTCCTGTACCAGGAAAGAGAAGTTTTAAAAAAAGTACTGGTGTTGCAGGAGCAACGAAGAATCTGAATAATTTTCCAGAAATTATTCAGACAAGTATTTCTGTAGATGCAGCTTGTAGTGGTAATCCAGGATTGATGGAATATAGAGGAGTTATTACTTCTACTGGAAAAGAATTATTCAAAAAGGGGCCATTCTCTTATGGTACAAATAACATAGGGGAATTTTTAGCATTAGTACATGGATTAGCGTTGTTACAAAAAGAAGAAAAGTACGATTTGCCAGTTTATTCTGATTCTAGAATTGCGATGGGCTGGATAGTCAAGAAAAAGTGTAATACTAAACTCGTCAAAAACGCTACCACAGAAAAACTGCATAAGCTTATAGCCAGAGGCGAAAAATGGCTCAAAGAAAATACCTATAAAAATCCTGTATATAAATGGGAAACCAAATCATGGGGAGAAATTCCGGCTGATTTTGGAAGGAAGTAATTATTTATGTTTCTTAGGGACGAGAAACAAATAAACGCTACCTTCTAACTTGCCTTTTTGTTTGCTAACTTCGTTGAAAATACTCGCCATAGCTACGGCTATGTCTGCGTTTTTCGCCTTATTAGCAAGCAAAAATCCTGCTTTATAAGTTGTATCGTTTATTTATTTCTCATCCCTAAGTAGTCAGTCAAGTTAATAGTGTCGAGTATTTTTGCGTCCTTTTAGCCTGCACTTCGCTAGAGAACCAATCATTTAGCTATGGCTAAAATCGTGAACCTCCGCTTCGTTCAGACTAAAATTACACTAAAAATATAACCGACACTATTAGCTTGACTAACTACTAATACACTGTAAAGTAAGTTAGTTAAAAATTTGAAGGATGAGTTTTGTATCAAATCAATGAACGCCCGCAGCCTAATAGCCTTAGCTATTAAGGCGAGGACGTGAAGCAGAGTTGGAACAAAAGGCACTTTCAAAACTTAACATTACTTAGTTTACAGTGTACTTAGTACACTGTATGAATATAAGTTAGCATTTTAATATGGCTATGGCGAGCGAAACCAAAATCAAAATCAATGCTAAGAGCGATAGCTTGTTCAATCAAAGAATCATTGAAGGATACGAAACGCCAAGAACATATCTCTAAGAAGTAGGTAGCACTTTCAAAAATTATTGGGGGATTTACGACTTATATGGTTTGGGAGTGGACTAGCGACTTTAATTCAGTCATGATTTCTGGCGAATCTCGCAAGGATGGAGATAAGGATAACAGCCTGTTTTGTGTCGGAGGTTCTGTAAACGCTTCGGACTTAATGGACTGTGCTCCATTCATGTGCTTTGCTTTTAGAGGAAGCGTCAAAGCCAGTTATTGTATTCAGAGTTTGGGTTTTATATGTGCTAAGGATATTAAGTAGATATTGAGTTATTTAGATATAAAATAATGGTTGTCAATTATTTAGCTAAGGTAAGTTATTGAATTACTTTTGTTCCACCCCTTTTAAAAAATACAGATCATGAAGATTAATTATCTAATACTTTCCATATTTCTGTTTATCATTGTTTCATGTAATAATAGTGAATCAACTGGTGATCTTATTTACCAATGTCTAATGGAATGTGAAGGGAAAAAAACATATTCAAACGAAGGCATGGGCTTCTGTTTTGCTAAATGATAAATTTTCGCTAAAAGCAGGAAGGCAGGAAATCATCTATGGTGACCATAGGATTTTTGGTTCAGTCGATTGGGCTCAACAAGCCAGAAGCCATGATGCCCTTATCGCTAAATTCGAAAATGGCAAACACAAATTTGATTTAGGTCTGGCATTCAATGCTAATCGTGAAACACTTTTTAAAGAAGATTATACAGTCAATAATTATAAGACTTTCCAATATCTTTGGTACAATATAAAAGCTACGGATAAAATTGGCATTAGCTTTTTAGTATTGAATAATGGTGTTCCATTTACAAATGATGAAGGAAACCAGAAAATCGCCTTTTTTCAAACTATGGGGACAAGGTTCGTCTTCTCAAAAAACAAATGGAATGCAGATTTTGCATTTTATTACCAGTCTGGAGAAATTACTGCTACAAATTTGAGTGCCTTTTATTTTAGTGGAAATGGCAAGTATAAATTCCATAAGGATTGGGCGACCAAATTAGGTTTTGAATACCTCTAAGGAACAGATATGAACGGATCGAGCAACGTTGACCTCCTTTTCGCCGCTCTTTGGTACCAATCATAAATTCAACGGATTCATGGATTATCTTTATGTTGGAAATCATAACTATTCCGTAGGATTGGTGGACATTTATGCGAGTCTCCATTTCAATAAAAAAGGATTTACTGTTGGAGTCACACCACATTTATTTTTAGCTCCTGCTAATCTTGTGAACAACTTCGGAACTGTAATGAACAATAATCTTGGTACAGAAATTGACTTTACTCTATCTTATAAAATCTCAAAAAGCGTATCTGTCACTAGTGGATATCCTAAGATGTTTGCCACTAATTCTATGGAAATATTGAAAGGAGGTTCTAAGGATGAAGCCAATCATTGGTTTTGGATTTCCTTGAATTTCAAGCCTAATATTTTTACCTATAAAAAAGAAAAATAGACCTATTAAAAACTCTAAATTAGTCTCCTATTTTACCTAATTCAACACCTTCTGAATAAGCAACTTGGATACTGTTTTTAGAAAATGCTTCTTTTATTTTCTCATAAATATCAAAGGTAGCCTCCCAGTAATCATCTGGTTTGATGAAGGGACGGATGGATATTACTACACTATGGCTATCATAGCTTTCTATACCTATGACAGGCTCTGGCTCTTTTAAAATCAAAGGGTGATCAACTAAGGCATCTTTGATGACCTGCTTTACTTTGGGGAAACTCTCCGCATAAGGCATCGTTACATTCAATTCCAGCCATATATGACCCATGGTAGAGAAATTAGTAATGATATTATCAGTGACCTGTCCATTAGGAATAATCAATGTCTTATTTCCTGGCGTAATAATGATGGTATTAAAGATTTCAATACTATCTATCTTTCCGAATTTTTCTGAAATTTCTACCCAATCACCAACCTTGTACGGTTTGAAAAATACGATGGTCATTCCTGCTGCAAAGTTACCCAAAAAACCTTGTAGTGCCAATCCTACAGCAAAACCTGCTGCAGCCAAAACACCAATCAAGGAAGAAACCTCAAATCCAAACATTCCAGCAGCTACAAGAAGGACGATTAATTTGAAAATGATGTCTATAATGGATTCCAAGAAAGAACTAGTTTCCCTAGCGATATTTGCTTTTTTTAAGGAAGCAGCAACAAGGATATTTAATTTTTTGACAACCTTGAATCCAATCCATAAAATAGCAAGTGCCATGAAGAATCGAGGGACAAAGGCTACCGCCCAGTCCTGTAATTGTGTCAGATATTTAGAATAGTTTCCCAAGACTTCTGTTATCTGATCTTGTTGGTTTGACATAGTGTTTATGTTTTGAAGGCACAAAAATAGAAATCCATTCATGAAAATGATTAAAAACCTGTTTGATTCTTCATAATGATGAACAATAAAAAATAAGATGCCTTATATTTGGGAGAATAATAAAAAATAGAGGATGAAAACCACACACATCAGTAGTTATAGTTTACAGTTTTTGATGGAGTTAAGGGATAATAATAATCGGGAATGGTTTGCAGAAAACAAAGATCGTTATCTTATTGTAAAAGAGGACTTTAAGAATTTTGCAGATAGCCTGACCCTAGAAATGGAGCAGCATGACGAAATAGAAAAAACAAAGATTTATAGAATCTATCGAGATGTTCGTTTTTCTAAGGATAAATCGCCTTACAAGCAACATCTCAGTGGCTTTATGGTTCGTGCGACGAAGTGGAAAAGAGGAGGTTTATACTTTCATTTTCAGCCAGGCGG
>JBNMOV010000326.1:0-5869 GCA_051275765.1 Maribacter sp.
TGAAGAATCTAGATCTGCTAATGTTACACTAGGAGAAAGTAAGTCTCAAAGAAATGTGAGCTACTTGTATAATGATGATGACAAGCATAATCATTCATTTAAGGAAGAAATATTTATGATGGGCAAGAAAGCTTCTTGCTGCAATCATGCTAAGGAAGTAGAGAAAGCATACATTGGTATCATGATCGAAAATAGTGATGATGACAAGGCTGTGAATATCGTAAGTGTAAACAGAGAAGACGATGTACTTATGGCAGAAGATGTTATTACTAAATTTGGAAAAACAGAAATATCTGATATTTATGGATTGATAGATGCTGTGTCTGAATATAAGCCAGGGGATAAAGTAAAAGTGCAGTATACAAGAAATGGAGAAGCTCTAAGATCTAAAGTAACTCTATTAGGAAGAATGGTAAAGGAATGTTGTACAGATTCAAGTTGTTGTTCTGATAAAAAAGAAACAACAAAAACGGAAATCATTATTAAAACGCAACAAAAGGAAATCAAATCTGACTTAGGTAATAGCTTATTGGAATTACAAGATGTCAAGCTTTTTCCTAATCCAAGCGAAGGAGCATTTCAGTTGAAGTTTACTTCTAAGGATTTAGCACCTATCAATATTACGATTACGGATTCAAATGGAAGAGAAATCATCAATGATGAAATAGCTGATTTCAATGGTACATATTCAGGCGACTTTAATCTAAAAGGAAATAGTCCTGGACTTTACCTCGTTAATATCACACAAGGAGGCAAAGTGCTGACGGAGAAAGCGATCATTAAGTAAGGAAGTAGGAAAACAAGCTTCGTTTTTCACAAGAAAAGCCGTTTCTGCATGCAGAAATGGCTTTTCTTTTATTATATGAAACTACTTCATTGTAAAAAGGGTTAGTTTTGTGAATTATTTTCTGCATTTCAGACAAAACTACTTTTACAAAAATTGAAGAGTATAAGATTTGAAATGTTAGTAAAAGAAGATATTAAATATTAAATAACAAGCGTTGGTAACTGTTTACTGACAACTGAATAGATATGGCAAAACAGATGACTAAAAGGCAACGTCAAGTTGCTGAAATAATAAGAAGAAACCTAAGTGTTGTTCTACAGCAGGAGGGAACATATATATATGGAGATGCTTTGGTTACAGTAACGAACATCGTTCTTACGCCAGATATGTTAAATGCTAAAATTTATCTCAGTATTTACAATACTGAGAACAAGCAAGCAGTTCTATTGATGATGAGGGAGGAAAAGAACCGTTTGCAGCAAGGACTCGCTCAAAGAGTTCGTAATCAAATGCGACGAGTTCCACGCATAGCATTCTACGAGGACGACACGATGGATGAAATGTATAGAATCAATGATCTATTTAAAAAATTGGAAGACGAAGACCAATTAGGAAGAAATAGATCAGAAGAAAAAGACGAAGAAGAAGAGTTAGACTAATTACATCACATGAATCTTCCCTTAAACATTGCAAGGCGGTATATTTTTGGAAAGAAATCTACTAGTGCCATTAATTATATTACTATGATATCCATATCGGGTATTGCAGTAGGGACGACTGCACTTTTGCTAGTCTTGTCTGTTTTTAATGGTTTAGAGGATTTAATTAAGGATCTATATAGTTCCTTTCAGCCAGATATTATGGTTACGCCTCAAGAGGGCAAGGTATTCGAAGTAGATTCGGATACCTATACTCGTCTGACAGATATAGATGGTGTAAAACATGTGTCTAAGAGTTTGGAAGAAACTGCCTTTTTTGAATATGAAGGCAGCCAAGGTTTTGGGATGATAAAAGGCGTGGATGATGAATGGCTGGAGGTTTCTCGCTTGGATTCTGTTATTTACGACGGAGAATATAAACTGAAAGGAGGACAACGCGATTTTGCTGTAATAGGTTATGGCATCAGAAATAACCTAGGCATCAGTGTAGAAGATTATTTATCCGAAATGACTGTTTATATGTTGAAAAACAAAACGATAGGGAATTTCGAAAAACCATTCAAAAAACAATATTTACAGCCAGCAGGTATTTTTAGTATCCAACAGCAGTTTGATGAAAAATACGTGATTACTAATCTTGACTTCGCTCAAAAACTGAGAGGTTATAAAAAAGGAGAAATCTCCCAATTAGAAGTCAAGTTAGAAGAAGGTGCAGACGAAGCCAATGTCAAACAATCTATACTAGCCATTCTAGGCAACAGTTTTGATACAAAGAATAGATACGAACAAAATTCAGCATTTTTTAAACTCATGAAAGCTGAAAAATGGATGGGTTTTGCCATTACATTATTAACGATGATGATGGTCGCCATCAATATGATAGGCTGTATGCTTATGCTAGTTCATGAAAAGAAAAAAGATATTGCCATATTAAAATCTATGGGAGCAGATAATGGATTCATCAGTAATATTTTCCTAGGCGTAGGTACGTGGATGACAGGAATTGGACTTACAGCAGGATTCGTTTTAGGCTTGTTTCTTTATTGGCTTCATAAGGCATTTAATCTCGTTCCAATGGAAGGCTTTGTAGTAGATGCTTATCCTGCCAGTATGCGCTTTTGGGATTTTGTAGTCATTGTTATCTTTGTTTTAGTTTTTGGGATTTCATCTTCGATATATCCAGCATATTTTGCAGCTAGAATAAAATCACTCGTTCGTAACGATTAAAAAATACTTACTATGCGTTTATTCATTGGCATTATTTTATCCTTTGTATTATTTGCAGCTTGTAATTTCTCTAAGGAACCTATTCCTGACTCATCTGAAATCGAAGCACAAGAAGCAGTAAACTCTACTTCTATGTCGTCTTCTTACATATTTCCTTACGATTTGAATAAACCAAGTAAAATAGATACGCTACCTAAAAAATTAAAAGAAATATCTGGGCTCGGATTTGGAGAGGATGGTGTGATGTATGCTGTACAAGACGAAAACGGATCTGTTTTCAAATTATTAGAAGATGGATTAGAAGAGATTTCATTTAGGAAAGATGGAGATTATGAAGGAATAGAAGTTGTAGGAGAGCATGTTTATGTCGTTAAAAGTTCTGGTACTATTTATAAAATAAGTAACCTAGGAACAGATAAGCAGATGCGAGAGGATTTTAATGATTTCTTAGATGATCATCACGATGTGGAGGGGTTGGCTTATGAGAAGGAATCAAATTGCCTATTGTTAGTATGTAAGCTGTTTGGAAAAAAAGAAGGGAGCAAAAGAGCTATATATAAATTTGATTTGGTCACAAATAAAGTTTTAGAAGAACCTTATTTCTATATTGATGTGAATGAAATAAAGGCAGAGGTAACAAGAAAAGCGAAGATAGAAAATAATAAAAACTGTGCTAAATTATTAAAAAAGAAGGGAGCAGAATTTACTTATGCACCCTCAGCTATTGCCATACATCCTATCAGTCAACATGTTTATATTACATCTTCCAAAGGGAAAATGTTGATTGTTGTGGATAAGAAAGGAAAATTAGTATATCTAGATAAATTAGATAAATCTATCCACATTCAGCCAGAAGGTTTAGCCTTCGATAAAGTAGGAAACCTCTATATTTCCAATGAAGGAAAAGAAAAAAGAGCAAGGCTATATCGTTTTGATTTGAAGTAAATTTTCTACATTCCCTTTTTACCAATAATAGCATTTCCAATCATGCACTCTAGACATTTTTTATGATCGCAATATTTATTTCTTAATTGTAATAATGCCTGTGATTGTGATGCATTGTCAGGAACAATACCTAATTCCTTCCAAGTCTCGATAATTTGGTTCGACTCTGGTTTTATACTATTGAAAAGCATCAATGCCTTATCTTTAAATGTATTTTCATCCTTTTCTTTTCCATAGTGAAAAAGAAAAGGAATAATTGTATTAATAGTAATCAGCTTTACTGAACCAGAGCCTAGATTTTTATTTCTGTACTTGGACTCTCTGTCAAATAAATAATGCGTTTTCCAATATTCAGAAACTCCTACATTAAATAATTCATCTATCTCCTTGGCTTTCTGGAGCCAAAGTACACGACTAAATAATCGCTGAGAAATATGTATCAACTGTGCGAACTGTGCAATACGGATAGTAGGAAAATTAGCAGGTCTTAGTCTTAGTTTTTTCCATTCTGATAGATGAATAGGGGAGAGTTTGTATTTGCTTTTTAAGAATTGATATTCCTTTTTCAAACGATTAGGATAATCATCTTTGAAATCATCAGCTAGCATTCCTGCTTGTCCAAAAAGCAGGGCTTCTATTTGAAAGAGATTTCCTTTGTGCTTTGCCAATATCAAAAGTGGTGTAGTACGAGCCAATCGCTCAAAAGGCTCAGCGTTTACCTTCATGCCAAAATTTTTAGCGATGAATCGATAAAAAACTTCTTCTCGATTATTTTGGGTTTGCTCCATCGCTTGTTGGATAGGAACTAGCTTTTCTTCTAGTCTTTCTATCGCCAGTCGTTCCATCCAAAGCTTCCAAGTAAAAGAAGGAACAGCATCCAAAATTCCTTCACAAGGAATTCGCTTTTCATTATGAAGTAATCGTAGGTATTGAGATTGTATTTTGGATGGAATGCGTCGCTTTAATTCTAAGCAGGGAATTTTTTCTCCTGTACTTGGTCTGATGATAGGAATATCTTCTTCATAAACCACATGTAGCACCACATTATTATAAGCAGGGTCTTCACTATGTTTATGTTTTATCCAATCAGACGATTTTAAATGCATTTCTACATTTCCAGCCCATTCTGTATCTCCTATGCTTATTCTGACATTTAGAAAATCTGGTCCTGCATGATGATTATGCTGACCAAATTGATGAATGACAATAGCTTCTTGATCGGTAGTCTTCAACTCGTCTAAGATAAATTTCTTTAGACGCCAGACATAGTGGAGTAAATCCTCTTTCATGGATAACGGATTTGGGTAAACAGTACACAGCTTAATAATATCTAATAGTGGACAATTTTTTTTGGTCACTATCATTACCCCCATAAGAGTACAAAAAACTATGGGTTTCATATAATAAATACTACTTTTTTAAAATAAAATGAAAAAATGGTGGATTATAAATACATAACAAAGTTATTACATTATAATCTTCTAGTTTTGGAAGCACTATTTTATAATAATTAAAAGGAGTTTTATGCATATCAGACAAATACTTACCTTACAATATACTTATCTTATACCAATTAATGAGGTAAAATTAAGTTAGACTGGAGGTTAGTCAACTTTTTTTTGCCTGCCTGTAACTTTTTGAAACACTCAGCCGTCTTACAAGCGAAATGACAAACGAAGAATACAATATATGCGTGCATGAGTGGTCAGATCGATTATTTCGATTCGCCATCAAGAACGTTCGCCAAGAGGCGGATGCGAGGGATATTGTACAGCAGTCATTCGAAAAATTATGGATAAAACATAAGGACGTGGACTTCGCCAAAGCAAAATCTTATTTATTTACTACCGCATATCATACGTTTATAGATGGGGTGAGAAAAAATAAACGAGTGGATGTAGTAGAGAAAATACCAGAAGTCACTATGCGAAACCAGCACCATAATTTTGAATTAAAGGATACGCTTGATAATGCACTGAAACATTTGAGTGCTATTCAGAAAGAAGTTATTTTACTGAGAGATTATGAAGGCTATAGTTATAAAGAAATAGTAGGAATTACGAGCATAACTGAAGCACAGGTGAAGGTGTATATTTTTCGAGCAAGGAAGAAAATGCACAAAATTCTAAGCCAAATGGAAAAGGTAGGGTAAAACAGAAATGAAAATGAGTAGTATAAATAAAATAAATTATGAACAGTTTGCGATGGATTACCTAGAAGGTAATTTGTCTGGCAATTTGCTTCAAGAAAT
>JBNMOV010000327.1:0-5868 GCA_051275765.1 Maribacter sp.
GATACAGGAGGAAGTGGAGGATATTATCTAAATAACGAAGATATTACTACTACTTTATGTTCTGATAATGGAGGAGCTATCCTTGTAGAATTTACTAGTTTTGATGTAGAAATTACTTTTGACTTCCCCTATATCTACGATGGTACAGATACCAATGCTAGCCTATTAGGCACTTAAGATGTAATAACTTACCACCTACTTTCACATCATCAGGAACTTGCCTTACCTTCTTATTCACATCAGATGGTAGTATAACATGGCCAGGTTGGGAAGCTAATATTTTCTGTGCCTTTGGTCCAGATACTAATTTTGGTGAAGATAATTATGTAGGCTGTACAGGCGATGGTTATTTTATTGTCTTGAATGGCAATGATTATGATGAATTTAATCCAACTGGTACAGAGCTATTAGTAGGTGGTTCATATGGTGGCCAAGATAGTGTAGTCTATGTGAATCTTACATTCAATCCTGCCTCAACAGGTACAGAAACTTATGTAGGTGAAGAAGGCGATAGCTATGAAATCATGGTCAATGGAAACACTTATAATGAAGTCAATTCAAGTGGTGTAGAAATATTAGCTAATCAATATAGCCGTGATAGTACCGTTACGATTACTTTGAATTATTATCCAGAAGCTACGGGATTTGTAAATTATGAGGGCTGTAGTGGAGATGAATATTCATTTGATGCCAATGACATTATTTATGATGAAAATAATCCTACTGGAACGGAAACTATGCCTAATGGTTCTTTTGTAGGAACGGATAGTGTAATTGTAGTCAATCTAATATTTTCTGCCATTGACATAACGATACAAGCATCTGCACTAGAGTTAAATTGCAAAAACCAGAGTGTTGATTTAATAACTAATGTCACTATTGTTATTGACAACATAGATACGTAAGAGGATATTGAAGAATTATATGGTATTTTATTTTCCATTGAGTATCATAATACTTTCATAGAGGAAGGTTCTTTAGTCATTACTTACCAAGATTCTTGGTTAGGTTCTGCTTTAGAAGTTACTCCACTTTTCAAGAATTTCCATGATGAGGAACAAATGGATCTTGCCTTTACGAGAGTCTTAAATGGCGAACCCATTGCATTATACAATGCTTTAGGACAGTTAGTATTACAAAATAATATCCAAGGACAAAATACGATTCTAGATTTGGATACAATGAGTAAAGGCATTTATTTCCTTAATGTGAAAGCAGAGGAAGGAATCATAAATGTAAAGATCATAGTTAGGGAGTAGGTAATAAATAGACTGCCCGTAAATACAACCATAAGCCCAATGACAAAGGCGTTGCTCTTAATTGAGCAACGCCTTAACTTTTGTTTTACTCCTAAATCCACTAAAGGGACTTAAGTAGATGTCGAGATATTAAGATATAGAGATACTGAGATAAAATCTTGTTTTTTAGAATTTTATCTGAATATCATTATTGAAAACTTATGTTTTACTATTTAAAAAACTCTGCAAGTCCTCTTTAGGATATTTAGAGGTAAAGTATTCTAATCTTCTGGCTGTCTTTCTACTGCCAAATCTACACGCTCTACTGCATTTGCTCTATCTTCATTGAAAGCTTTTCTATTCGCAGTAATATCTTTAGCTAAAAATATCGCTCTACGCATAGAATCTGGATTAGCTTGGTTTTTACCTGCTAAATCATAAGCTGTACCATGATCAGGAGAAGTACGAATAAAGGATAAGCCTGCTGTATAATTAATACCATCGCCAAAGGACAATGACTTGAATGCCACTAATCCTTGATCGTGATACATCGCTAAAACAGCATCAAACTTCTTACGTTGTGAAGAACCAAAAAAGCCATCAGCAGAATAAGGTCCCATGACCGTTACCCCTTTCTTTTTAGCTTCTATTATAGCTGGTCTGATTGCCTTATCTTCTTCTTCTCCTAGCACACCTTCATCTCCTGCATGAGGATTCAATCCTAATACCGCTATCACTGGTTTTTCTATTCCAAAATCCATCTTTAGCGTCTTATTCAAGATGCGGATTTTTTCTTTTACATTTTCTTTAGTAATAGCTGCTGCTACATCTTTCAGTGGAAGATGATTCGTTACTAAACCTACTCTCAAACCATCATTAACCATGAGCATAAGGCTTTGTTTTGCTCCTGCTTGTTTGGTTAGATATTCTGTATGTCCAGCATGAGGAAAGTTAGCCATATTCATAGCTTTCTTATTAATAGGAGCAGTAACTAGTGCATCGATTTCTCCAGCTTTCAATTCATTGACTGCTCTTTCTAGAGAAATATAAGCGTATTTACCTCCATCTTCTGTTGCCTTACCTAAAGAAATATTTACATTCTCATCCCAACAATTCACTACATTGATACGTCCATCAGAAGATTTGCTTCCAGAGCTTACAGATTGGAATTTTATATCTATATCCTCCAAGATGTTCTTATGATAAGCCACAGCTTTAGAAGAAGCATAAATAACTGGCGTACAAATACCTAGCATTCTTTCATCTCCTAAAACCTTAAGTATAACTTCTGGACCTATTCCATTTACATCTCCTATACTGATTCCTACTCTAAATTTCCTCATGGCTTATTAATTCGTATCAAGTAATTTGAAAATCTTATCGCCATGCAAAGCATAGCGATAAGATTGTTATATTTTTTCTAATCCAAATAATTACTTAGAAAATCATAGGTCAATCGTACTCCGACACCTGTTCCTTCTTTCGTCTTATATCCAGTTTTTTTATGGACATAAGCTGGACCAGCTATATCGAAATGCAACCAAGGATAATCTACGAAATGCTCTAGGAATTTCCCTGCTGTAATATGTCCAGCATAAGCTCCTCCTAGATTTTTAATATCCGCTATATCAGATTTTATCGTTTCACCATACTCTTTCCACATAGGAAACTCTACCAAACGCTCGTGGGTTTTCATTCCACTTTGCTCCATTTTGTACTTTACTTTAGAATCTGCATTTCCCATAAAGCAAATACCTTCTGGTCCTATGCAATAAGAAGCAGCACCAGTAAGCGTAGCAAAATCCAATACTAATTCTGGATTATATCTTTTAGCATAATGAAGTGCATCTGCTAAGGTCATTCTTCCTTCTGCATCCGTATTCAATACTTCCACAGTGATTCCACTCATCGTTTTTACTACATCTCCAGGAACATAAGCATCATTACCTGGTCGATTATCTGTAGCTGCTACTAATGCCACCACTTTTAATGGCAATTTAGCTTTTGCTATGGCAATCATAGTTCCTACTACAGTCGCAGATCCTCCCATATCACACTTCATGAAGTCCATGGAATTCTTAGTAGGTTTCAGGCTTAATCCTCCTGTATCAAACATCACTCCCTTTCCTACTAGAACGATCGGATTCTCATTCTTGGCATTTTTAGGCGTCCACTCCATAATATTGAAGGTAGGAGGAACAAAACTTCCTTGGTTCACTGAAAGTAAACCACCCATTCCTAACTTCTCAATCTGCTTCTTATCCAAGACTTTCACCTTGAAGCCATACTCTCTTCCAGCTGCTTTCACTTCTTCGCTGAAAGTAGGTGCATCCAAGTAAGAATGTGGTTCATTGACCAAATCCCTTGCTTTACAAGTTCCTACGAGTACACACTCCAAATTCAGCAAATCTGCTTTCGTTCCGCTTTCGTTGTGTAGCTTCACTTCTTTCAATGAATTGGTTTTAGCCTTCTTATCACTGAAATATTTTAGGAATTGATAATTTCCTAATACTAAGCCTTCTACAAAATCCAAAGAACGATTTTCTTCAGCATGGTTTACTACTGTTACAGAAGGTATTTTATAATGTTCCAACTGTTCTAGTAAATCTGCTGCTGCCAATCGAGCATCTTCTCTTGAGCAAGGTTCTTCTTCTCCTTCTTTCAAAATCTGTACAAAAACAAACTTATCTGGTTTAGGAAAAACGAAGGATTTAACATCATTTTTTAATCCATTTGCTAATACAGTAATCTCTCCTGTAGAAAGATAAGTATCTGCCCAATCTAAATCAGAATTATTAGAAAGGATGGCTAAATGATTTTTAATGGAACGCGTATAGCTTAACTTGGTATTCATTCAATTCACCTTAATTATTGTATAATACCCCAATACAGGGATTTCATTCAATTCCTTAAAATACAAGGAACGAATTCTCTTATGAGGGTGCAAAGATAACATTTTAAATTTTGGAGTTGCGTAAAACGCAACGAGACGCTGGATAATTAGACACTGGACTATCTATGCTTCTCTTACTATTTTCTATAAAAATTATTTAACTAACGTTACAGAAGTGAAACGAATTCAATAACATGAGCTATTACGCTTGTTCTTTTTCCTTCTAAAAAACACAAAAAATAGTTCCGTAGCTACGGCTATGCAACGATTTTTTGAATTCTTTAGAAGAAAAAATTACTACCCATTCTGACTCAATTTATTAAATACATTTCACTTTGCAGATTGAAAAGCTGAAACAAGCGAAGAACAATAGTCTTTTATTTTATTCGTACATATTATCTATTTTTCCAATAAAACAATAGTAGCAATAGTGAGTTCTGCGAACTGAACGGGTTACAAACTCGTGATCACACAGACGTACATAAAATCTAAACCTAACTTAGAGTTATTTAATATCTAATACCTTTATACCTTGCGAAACGTAAATTATTTGCTCTATAATCCGTGCATTTGAACCAAAAATTGCCAATAATCATTTATCCGTTAGATACTATACTATCATTAATAGCTTATTCCATATCTTTGACATAGATGAGAGCAAAAAAATCATACGGACAGCATTTCCTACACAGAGAGGACATTGCAGAGAAAATATCAAATTCCCTTATTCATACTCACCTTTACAACAAGGTAATCGAAATAGGACCTGGAAAGGGAATGATGACCAAATACCTCATGGAAACATGGGGTAACAATCTTATTGCTGTAGAGGCGGATAGAGATATGGTGGCATATCTTGCGGAACATTATCCAACACTCAATGTCACGCAGCATGATTTTTTAAAGATATGGCTTAATCGTGTCTTTGAGGAAGGGGAACAATTTGCCTTGATTGGAAATTATCCTTATAATATTTCTTCTCAGATTGTTTTTAGGATGTTGGAGCACAGAGAAGTTATTCCTGAGTTGGTAGGAATGTTTCAAAAAGAAATGGCAGAACGAATTATCGCTCCTCCTGGAGGGAAGGTTTATGGTGTTATCAGTGTATTGACACAGGCTTTCTATCATGGAGAATATCTTTTCACTGTAGAGCCAGATGCATTTAATCCCCCACCTAGAGTCATGTCTGGTGTCATTCGATTGACAAGAAAAGATGATAATGAACTAGGATGTGATCATCAGTTATTTAGAAGAGTGGTCAAACAAGCATTCAGCCAAAGAAGGAAAATGCTTCGTAATACGATGAAAATTTTTATTCCGCATGATGAATTGATGAAGGATGATTTCTTTAGGGTACGTCCTGAAACATTGTCCTTGGAGCAGTTTGTAGCATTAACTAATAAGGTGGAAGGCTGGATAGAGAAAGAGGATTAGGAGAGAGGGTTTGTGTTGTATTTTTTAGTTACAAAAAGATTTCTTATGAAAAAATCAGTTGTTTTTACTGTACTTCTTGTTGCCTTGATAGCCCTTACTTCTTGGGGACAGACTACTTATATCCATTGTGGAAAATTGATAGATGGTAAGAGTAGTCAAGTCATGGAAAAAATGACGATTACCATTGAAGGAAATAAGATCATTGCTTTGGCCAAAGGCTTTACAGATGTTCCTGATTCTGCTACTTTGATTGATTTGAAAGATAAAACAGTGCTTCCTGGACTGATGGATATGCACGTTCAT
>JBNMOV010000328.1:0-5867 GCA_051275765.1 Maribacter sp.
ACAATTGCTGCCATTGACGCACCATCCCTAGATAATTATTATCTAATAAAATGATTTTCACCGCTACTCCATATTGCGAACACATCCCCAATTCCTGCAAGGTCATTTGAAAACCACCATCTCCTACAAAAGCCAATACAGTCTCATCTGGCTTGGCATATTTAGCACCAAATGCTGCGGGCAAACCATAGCCCATTGTTCCAGCACCTCCAGACGAAACCCATTGATCTGTTCCTTGATAGTTGTAATATCTGGCTGCATACATTTGATGTTGACCTACATCTGTTACTACGATTGCTTTGCCTTCTGTTTGGTCAGATACTTCTTTCACGACCTGTCCCATCTTCATCTGTCCTTTTTCATTTGGGCTCAATGCTCCGTCAATGACTTTCTCTTTTTCTATCTTTTCACATGCATGAAATTCAGCTAGCCATTCTGGATATTCTTTATTATCTACTAAAGGAATCAGCCCTTTCAAAGCTGCCTTGGCATCAGATAAAACAGGTACATCTGCAAATACATTCTTATTGATTTCTGAAGGATCGATTTCTATATGAATAACTTTGGCTTGTTTAGCATATCTGCTTAAATCGCCAGTCACTCTATCATCAAAACGCATTCCTATCGCTATCAATACATCGCATTCGTTTGTTTTGAGATTAGGTCCATAATTTCCATGCATTCCTAGCATTCCTGTATTCAGTGGATGATCAGAAGCTAGAGACGATAAGCCATGAATCGTCGTTCCTACAGGAATTCCTGTTTTTTCAACAAATTCGATAAACTGCTCTTTTCCTTTAGCAATCAAAATGCCATGTCCAGCTAGAATGTAAGGTTTTTTTGCCTTATTGATCAATTCAGCAGCAGCTTTTAACTGGCTCTCCTGTGGCTTAGGCATGGGATAATAACTTCTGATAAAAGTCATCTTTTCATAGGACCAATCCATCATATTCAACTGTGCATCCTTCGTTATATCAATAACAACAGGTCCTGGTCTACCAGAATTAGCAATAAAAAATGCCTTGGCGAATACTTCTGGTATTTCAGAAGCTTTCGTAATTTGGTAGTTCCATTTAGTGATGGAAGTCGTGACACCTATTACGTCGATTTCTTGAAACGCATCAGAACCTAAGACCTTGTTAAATACCTGACCTGTGATGCAGACCATTGGAGTAGAATCCATGAAAGCATCTGCAATTCCTGTGACTAAATTAGTCGCTCCGGGACCAGAAGTCGCCATACAAACACCTGTTTTTCTAGTTACTCTCGAATAACCTTCTGCTGCGTGTGTCGCTCCTTGTTCATGCCTTGGCAAAATATGATTCAGTCTATCTGTATAATCATATAACGCGTCATAAACTGGCATAATTGCTCCGCCCGGATAGCCAAAAATAGTATCGACTCCTTCTTCCAAAAGGCATTTCAATACCGCTTCTGCTCCTTTAATGGTTTCCTTTTTCTTCGTTAAAGTGGACGTAGAATCTGCCCCTTCGGTTTTTAGATTTTCAGTCATAAACATTATATTTTTAATCGTCTTTGTTCAATGTAATTCATCGTTACTTGCTAGTTCGAGGTTGTACCTCGGACTAGTAAATCAAAACTCGTCTGTCACGCAGCCTTCGCTTGCTGATGAAACAGTTTTAGCGTATTTATATAGCGTTCCTCGCTTAGCTTTCAAAGCAGGTTGTTTCCATTCTGCTCTTCTCTTTTCTAATTCTTCCTTACTTAGATTCGCATTAATCTGATGCTTATTAATATCAATAGTAATCTGATCACCATCTTTTAATAAAGCTAAATTTCCGCCTGCTTGTGCTTCTGGCGTGATATGTCCCACCACGAAACCATGTGTTCCTCCAGAAAATCTACCATCTGTAATCAATGCCACATTTTGTCCTAATCCTGCTCCCATTATCAATGAAGTAGGTTTCAACATTTCTGGCATTCCTGGACCACCTTTAGGACCACAATAACGAATGACGATTACGTCTCCTTTATTAATTAATCTCGCTTCTATCGCTATATTAGCTTCGTTCTCACTATCAAATACTCTGGCATTTCCAGAAAATTCTAATCCTTCTTTTCCTGTGATTTTTGCTACTGCTCCTTCTGTTGCTAAATTTCCGTAGAGGATTTGTAAATGTCCTGTAGATTTAATAGGTTTATTAATAGGATAAATTACTTTTTGTCCTGCTTTTAAATCTGGAACTTCTGTCAAATTTTCTGCGATAGTTTTTCCTGTAACAGTCATACAATCGCCATGTAAGTAACCTTCTTTTAGTAACAATTTCATTACTCCAGCTACACCTCCTACATCATGTAAATCTTCCATTAGGTATTGTCCACTTGGTTTTAAATCTGCTAAATATGGAGTCTTTTCACTAATCATTTGGAAATCATCTATCGTCAAATGGACATCTACTGATTTCGCCACAGCTATGAGATGTATCACTGCATTAGTCGAACCTCCTAAAACGGTAATAACTGTAATGGCATTTTCAAATGCCTTTCGAGTCATGATATCTCTAGGCTTTATATCCTTTTCCAATAAATTCAGAATCGCCTTACCTAATTTATCACAATCGTCTCCTTTTTCCTTACTTACAGCAGGATTAGAAGATGAAGTAGGTAATCCCATTCCTAATGCTTCTATCGCAGAAGCCATGGTATTGGCCGTGTACATTCCTCCACAAGCTCCAGCTCCAGGACAGGATTTTTTGATGATTTGCTTGAACTCTTCTTGGTCAATCGTTCCTGCTATTTTTTGTC
This sequence comes from Maribacter sp., assembly GCA_051275765.1. Taxonomy (GTDB): domain Bacteria; phylum Bacteroidota; class Bacteroidia; order Chitinophagales; family Saprospiraceae; genus JAHDCE01. The sequence goes on from JBNMOV010000328.1 coordinate 2,767, forward strand.
CTAATGCTTCGAATGATGAAACGATATCCAATTTCTTTCCGGCATGACAACCAGGACTTATCGTTCCTCCATAAACAATGATTCCAGGGCGATTCAATCTACCTAATGCCATCAATGCTCCAGGCATATTTTTATCACATCCTACTACAGCTATTATGCCATCATACCATTGAGCGGAAGCGACTGTTTCTATAGAATCTGCTATAATATCTCTACTTGGTAATGAAAAATTCATACCTGATGTTCCCATAGAAATACCATCGCTCACACCTATAGTGTGATAAATCAATCCTATCAGTTCTTCAGCTTGAACACTTGTTTTTATCTGCTTGGCGAGGTCATTCAAGTGCATATTACAAGGATTGCCTTCCCAGCCTGTACTTACAATTCCGATTTGAGGTTTTTTCAAATCTTCTGATGTCAAACCAATGGCATGAAGCATCGCTTGTGCTGCTGGTCTGCTGTCATCACTCGTGACTTCTTTGCTATATTTATTCAAGTTTTTCATTCAATCTTGTTTTTCTTTAACTCTAGTAAATCCACAAAACAAAAAAGCCATCCTCTATTGAGAATGGCTTTTATTTATATCTGTATCATACATCTATACCATTCTCATGTGATTAATTGAATAATCACGATAATGACAATAATAATTTGGTGTGTATTTAATTTAAGCATCCCATCTGTTTATGAATATGACGGCAATATAGCGTCTTTATTAGAAAAAAAGAGAGTTTACAAATTTTTATTCGAGATTTATTTTCCTTGACAAAGCATCCATAATTTCTCTTCTTAATTGATATTCAGTATTTTATTTGTAATAAAACACTATACATAAAATAAACCTAAAAAATAAAACACTTAAACGAGTTAATCATTCATATGGAAATTAGATAATCGAAATTCTTATTTTTTCAACGATTTATATTTTTATTCTATTAGGAAATAGCTAAGCCTTAAAATAGTAAGTAGTCTTCTAAAATATCTTATTTTTGCAACTCAAATTTATTGTAGATGTTAAAGACTAAAATCAAGGCTTCTCGAATTACCAATCTGACTGATGCTCGTTACTTTTCTGCATGGGAAGTGGCGTATATAGGATTCAATTTAGAGGAAGGAAATGATAGTTATATTCCTCCTGTGAATGTAAAAGCAATGAAAGGGTGGCTAGAAGGTCCTCAATTCGTTGGAGAATTTGGTTCTTTTATTGATGTGGAATCTGTGGTTAATTTAGTGGATGCTTTGGCTTTAGATGCTATACAAGTGGGGACTTTATGTAGCCAAGAAACGATTCAAACGTTGCACGAAAAAGAGATTCCTATTATTAAGGAAATTACTTGGAATGAGACTAGCAATTGGGAAACTGTGCAAAAAGAATATGCTGATTTAGCTCCATTTGTAGAATTATTTTTGATTGATTTCAGTCAGAATAGCTTTTCTATTGATGATATGAAGGAGCAGATTATTGATATTTGTCAATTACATCCTACGTTCATTGATGCGGATATAAAGGGAGTAGATGCTGAAGGTTTTTTAGCAGAAACACAGGCATTTGGATTGGCAATAAAAGGTGGAGATGAGGAAAAAGTAGGCTATAAATCCTTTGATGATTTGGATGATATTTTTGAGGCATTAGAGATATTTATTTGATTTAGTGAAACGAATTCAATAACCTGAGCCATTATGCTTATTCTTTTTCCTTCTAAAAAATCACTACCCATTCTGGCTCAATTTATTAAATACGTTTCACTTATAGTTTTTTAAGGACCAAGCTAAATTAAATTATAGTTTAAAAATCAATTCCCTAGCAAACTTTTAGATTTTGGAGTTGTTTAGCTTATAGTAATTAAATTGGAAAATGAAAAACATTTACCTAACTCTTGCAATTATTGGATTCATCTCACCGAATGTTTTAGTTTTTATAGAGTCATTCGACAGTGGCAATATTTTACTTTACAGCAATCCGACAGCTACCATTGAAGCAATGTTCGCTAATCGTGTTTCTACAATATTTATGATTGACTTGCTATTTGCTTTGTTAGTGTTTTTTATTTGGTCATACTCCGAAAAGAAAAAGTACGGAATTAAAAATATAGGTATTGTATGGTTATTGACAATGCTACTTGGGTTGGCAGGTGGATTACCTTTATTTCTATACTTAAAAGAAAAAAAATACCCCTAAAAGTTAAACCGTTACACCTAATGGTATTTACTTTATAGATTACCGCCAGTAGCAATTGCTTAGTTTTCAGTAACTATGAATTTTTAACAATCCAAAGACTCATTAATTTTCAGTATAAAATCAAGTATGCAGACATTCAAGACTATATTTGACCAATACGACTGGGACAGCATCAGTTCATCTATCTATTCCAAAACGGAAATGGATGTAAAATTGGCATTGAGAAAAGAAAAAAGGAACTTGGAAGATTTCAAGGCTTTGATTTCTCCTGCTGCCCTACCATTTTTGGAAGAGATGGCTTCTATGAGCCATCATATTACACAGAAACGATTTGGAAAAACCATACAAATGTATGCTCCTATGTATCTCTCCAACGAATGCCAGAATATTTGTACGTATTGTGGTTTTAGTTTAGATAATAAGATACGTAGAAAGACACTTTCTGGATCTGAAATCTTAAAAGAAGTATTGGCGATAAAAGCCTTAGGTTATGATCATATTCTACTCGTGACGGGAGAAGCGAATCGTACTGTAGGGATAGATTATTTCAAGATGGCCTTACAAATCATACAGCCACATTTTTCTCATATTTCTATGGAAGTCCAGCCATTGGATCAGCCAGATTATGAAGCATTATTGGAATATGGTGTGAATACCATTTTAGTATATCAGGAAACTTATCACAAGGCAGAATATAAAAAACACCACCCTAAAGGAAAAAAATCGAATTTCTATTATCGTTTGGATACGCCAGATAGAATCGGACTTGCAGGAATGCACAAGATAGGATTAGGAGCTTTGTTTGGTTTGGAAGACTGGCGAACGGATAGTTTTTATACTGCTTTACATCTGCAATACTTGGAACGTACTTATTGGCAAACTAAATATTCTATTTCTTTCCCTCGATTACGTCCGTTTT
>JBNMOV010000329.1:0-5847 GCA_051275765.1 Maribacter sp.
GAATTAAATGAAACCCTAAATTTCCTCCTAATTTTATTTCCTTTACTTCGTCTTCTTTAAATGAAAAAGCTCGTTTGATAATACTAGAATCCGTATCAATGAGAAATAAATCTGTTTCCATGAAGTCATTCAAATAATATGCTTCTTCTTGTCCTATACACAGAAGACAATTCAAACAAAATATTATAGCTATAATTATTCTCACTTGATTTTCTATTTTTATTATTTAAAACCATAGACAAGTAATTGAATAAAATATTTTAGTTTTCTTGGAAAAAAGCAAATAAGATAAAATATTGATAATCAATTAAAAGCCGCCGTGTTAGGTGTTTGTTCACCTGACACCATGCAGCTTTATTTTAGTTCTCCGCTTGATATCAGGTGAACAAACACCTGACATGGCGACCTATATTTCTTTTGAATTATACAAGAACAAAAAGTGTATGGTTTTAAATTTTTACTATATAGAAGATCTCTAAACCATTCTGAAAATGAATTATTTAGATTCCTACGTATCCAAAATACCTTCCATTTCAATTCTATTTGCCTCTTCTCCTTCCTTGCCTGCACTTCTCAAATCAAAATAAAATAGCTGCTACACTCAAAGAACTAATCGAAATAATCAATAAAGACCAAGCTAATGCCATTTCATCTTTAAAAACATAATCTGTCATTAGTGCTACGCCTGTTGGGCCTATAGTTAAGCCTAATAGATTATTGGAGAGAATCAAGATAGAAGAAGCTATTCCTCGCATTCTGTTGGGCATAATTTCTTGTACTGCCGCTGCTGCTGTACCCACAGAAGTACTGACCATAAAACCAAAAGGAATCAGAGCATATATAGCAGTCATGATAGACCAAAGTGCAATACCTACAGAAATGATTTTTTTACGACTATAAATATCAGCCAAACGTCCTAAAGGAATACCTAAAAAAGAATAAAATAAACCAAAACTAGCTCCTAAAAATAAGCTCATTTCCGGATCACTCAGCCCCATATCTCTTTTCATAGGCTCGACCATGAACGTAAGAATATTCCTATCTATAAACGAGAAAGTAGTTTTATGATAAACGTGAGTCAGTTGGGAGTGTAAGTTATTTTGTAAAATTGAATGTAGGAGATCATCAGGCTGTTTTGATTTTAATAAAGGAGTAGATAACCCAACCATCTTAATGATTTTAAACGTCTAGTTTTATGAGAGTCTTTTAGTCAATCTTCTTAATACAGTAAAACATAAAACCATGAAATACCATTTCATTAGCTTATTATTTTTGTTGCTAATCATGACGAGTTGCAACGATACAGAAGAGGTCATTTTATACGAATCCACAGGTCAACTCATTGGTTTGGATATGGCAATGAGTCCATGTAGTGGAGGAATTATCGTTGTGCTTAATGATGATGCCACGAGTTACAGAATCGAAGAATTTCCTAGTGATTTTGAAATGGATGTGCAAACTGCTACTTTTCCTTTAGATGTTCAATTGAACTGGACATTGAATAGAGAATGTGCTTGGAATGTATTTATTGATGTGGATGATATAGCTTATTTGGAATAGGATATATTTTCATATCTTGGCGACTCACTCTAATTGAATGTCAAGATGTCTCAAAAAGGCGAGTTAATAGAAGTTGCAAAATTATTCTTCAAGTTAGGATGTATTGCTTTTGGTGGACCAGCTGCTCATATTGCGATGATGGAAGATGAAGTCGTCAAAAAAAGAAAGTGGATGACACAAGAGCACTTTCTGGATTTGATGGGGGCAACGAATCTAATCCCTGGTCCCAATTCCACAGAAATGACCATGCACTGTGGACACGAAAGAGCTGGCTGGAAAGGACTTTTTGTGGCAGGTTTCTGTTTTATTTTCCCTGCTGTTGTGATTACTTCCGTTTTTGCTTGGCTTTACGCAGAGTATGGACAATTACCTAAAGTAGAACCCTTCATTTATGGTATTAAACCTGCTGTAATCGCCATTATTTTAATGGCTGCTTTTCGTCTCGGAAAAAAAGCAGTTAAGAATACAGAATTAGCTGTTTTAGGTTTGATAACTTTGGTGGCGTGTTTATTAGGAGTCAATGAGATTGTGGCATTGTTTGCTTGTGGTTTTTTAGGATTGGTTTCTTATTTTGCTAAGAAAAATATTGGCAATTTAAATAGCTTTCTTCCTCTTTTATTTTTTCAATCAATAGAGCCGCTAAAAATAGAAACACTTAAAATATTCCTGACTTTTTTTAAAGTAGGAGCTATTTTATATGGTAGTGGATATGTTCTATTTGCTTTTTTGGATACAGAATTAGTAGCTAATGGTTGGCTAACTAGACAAGCATTAATAGATGCAGTGGCAGTGGGGCAAATTACACCAGGTCCAGTTCTAACTACAGCGACTTTTATTGGTTGGCAAATGAATGGAATATCTGGAGCGATAGCAGCCACGTTAGGTATTTTTCTTCCTTCTTTCTTCTTCGTTTTAATCCTCAATCCCTTGATACCCAAAATGCGAAAATCCAAAATAATTAGAGTAATTTTAGATGCAGTAAATGTAGCAGCAGTCGCATTGATTCTAGCGGTTTGTATAGAAATGGGAAAAGATACACTCACTGATTGGCGGACGATTTTAATTGCTTTGGCTAGTTTGATTATCGTATTTTCGTTCAAAAAAATGAACAGTGCATTTATTGTTTTGGGAGGTGGAGTGTTTGGATATTTATTGACGTACGTTTGGTAAACCTTGAAGGTTTACCAAACATTACCTCACCAAGCCCCCAATCAACCTAACCAAACCAATCTCCGTATTCTTCAAATTATAAATCGCATTCAACCTAGATTGCGAAGCATTAATATAATTTAATTGAACAGAACGATAATCAAAAGAAGTAATTAATGAACCTTTAAAACGTTCGTCTGCTATTTTTAAATTCTTTTCTGAACTAGCAATCAATCGCTCTGTTAATTTTACTAATTGTAATTGATTATTATAATTTTCTAAGGTGATTTTTAATTGAGAAGATAAATTCCTTTTTAAATCATCAATATTTAATTGAGCGATATCTTCCTCTACTTTATCATTTTGTACAGCACGTTTTCTGCCTCCTGCATCGAAGATATTATACGTTCCAGTTACATTGAGATAATAATTAAGATTACCACTCAAATCGCCACCAAAAGGCTCATTATTATTGAATGGATTATTGCCACTTTGCCAAAAGACAGAACCAGTACCAGAAATACCAGTTCCTAGTGAAATAGTAGGGTAGCGGCGATTGGCTTCGCTTATTTTAGTATTGAGTTGGGATAGTTTTTGAGCGATGAATAATTGTCGAATATTCTGATTTTCTGCCAACATTTTATTTTCCAAATCTTCAAAAATATAATTTTCAGCAGGAAGATTTAGAGCTTCATCAGGTTCATAAGTAATATTCATATCATCTATTCCCATCGCTAATTTTAAATTCAACAATGAAGTTTGATACGTATTTTTTTGAATGACTAAAGTTGTAGAATCATTTAGATAAGCATCCTCACTTTGCAAAATATCGAATGAACCTGCCTGTGCAAATTCCTGCCTAACTTTCTGATATTCAACCCTAGAACGAGATAAATCAATTACTTCTTCCAATACTTTTAATTGCTCTTGTTGGATGACAGATTGATAATAAGCTTGCATGATAGCTTGAATAGTGCCTTCTACAGCCAATTGAATTTGTCCCTCACTTTGCAGTTCTAATTCATTAAATCTATTCTTATTAATCTTAAAAGTAAAGCCATCGAAAACCGTCCAACGGACATCCAAACTAGGTGTCAATCCAGAATTAATATTCGTAACCTTCGGAAGGAAAGAAGCTGGATTATTGGTCCGAGTAAAAGCATTATTGGAACTCAGATTAAAATCAACAGTAGGATATCTTCCTGCTGCTTTTAAGGTATTGTTATTCTGCGAAATCGCTAGTTGCTTTTCCGCTATTTTTATTTGATAATTATTTTCCAATCCTATTTCTATCGCCTCAGAAAGGGTTATAGGAGTTTGAGCATTTGAAAAATTAATAACTAGAATTAATAGTATGAATATGTTGTATATCTTCATTTTTATTAATGATTGAAGTGATTAATGATTAATGATTGAGAGAGTGATTATGGAGTAGTTTTAACTCAATCATTAATGATTCTTATCCGAATTTCATCCTAAAAATCATGACTAATACAGAAACTGCAAGGAGGGCTGAAAATAGTCCAAAAATCCAGTGTCTTTTTCCTTGGTAATGTGGTTCTACAGATAAATACGTAGGTGATTTTTCACCAACCATTACTGTAAGTCCCCAAGCAATCGACCATTTTATTCTATTGAAAATAATAATGAATGCAGGTAGTAATAAAAGTATGATAACCGTAATAAGCATCAATCCGAATGCTACGGAAATAGCCATAGGAATCAGGAATTGTGCCTGTGTACTCTTTTCAAATAATAGGGGAAACAATCCTGCTACTGTAGTAATGGATGTTAATACGATAGGTCTGAAACGACTGATACTTGCGTCATAAGTTGACTGCCATTGGCTTTTACCTTCTCGTATAAAATCGTTGTAAGTAGAAATATAAACCAAGGCATCATTCACTAATATTCCTATGAGTGCGATGACTCCTAAACCAGATAAAATACTCACAGGTTTTCCCATGAGCCAGTGTCCACCCACCACACCAATGAAAGCAAAAGGTATCAATAAAAATACCATCGCTGACTGACTCACAGAACGGAATACCACCGCGATACATAAAAACATCATGAAGAAGATTACTGGCATCACAGTACTTACAGATGCTTGTAGCTTCAGTTGTTCTTCCTTCTGTCCACCAAAATCTAAGGAAACACTAGTATATTTGGCTAGAATGCTAGGTAATATCACATCATTAACTTCTGCGTTCACTCCAGAAACACTGACATCATCATTAGCTACATCCGCTGATATATTGACCACTCGTTTTCCATTGAGGTGACGAATATTTACTACGCCTCGTTCCATTTTGAAATTAGCAATATCTGAAAGCGTATACTCATTACCATTGGCAAATCTGACGCGCATATTTTCGAGTTTGCTTAAATTGGAACGATCAGAATCTTCATATCTCACCCAAACCTTGACTTCATCTCTTCCTTTCTGTAATCGCTGTACTTCGTAGCCAAAGAATCCTTGTCGTACTTGTCCTACTACATCATTTAGGTTCAAACCTAAGAAACGAGCTTTATCATTCAATTCTATATTGACTTCTCGTAGTCCTTCTTGATTATCATCTACTACATCTTTCAGTTCTGGCATAGCTTTTAGCCTTGATTTGAACTCGCTGAGTGCTGTATTTAATTCCTTTTTATTAGCACCTAATAGTGCTATGGAAACAGGTAGACCAAATGGACTGATATTCTGCATAGAGAAATATTCTTCTCCTTCGAGTGGCTCCATCGTTTCCTTGATCATCGTGGACAAATCCCTTTCTGTGACAGTATCTCCACGCTTCATCGCATCTGCTAGATTAATCGTCAATCTACCATCATAAGTAGTAGGACCTACTGTTTTGGAAATAGAAACTACATAGTCGAGTTCGCCATTATATTTTTCTTTCTTGATTTTTTCGTTCACTTTCCAGACTGCTGCTTCTACTTTGGCGAGTTGTGCTTCCGTGATAGTGGTAGGCGTTCCTGCTGGCATTTTCAAGGTAGCATTTACAGCATCCAAAGGAATCTGAGGGAAGAATGTTCCTTGTACTTTTCCACTGGCAAAAGCTCCTTGAGCAAGATATAATCCTCCTGCCAAAACAATAGGTACGCATAATGCAGTTAAGAAATTCAAGGTGA
>JBNMOV010000330.1:0-5783 GCA_051275765.1 Maribacter sp.
TTTAGCTATGGCTAAAATCGTGAACCTCCGCCTCGTTCAGACTAAAATTACACTAAAAATATAACCGACACTATTAGCTTGACTAACTACTAAGTCCAATAAAAAACATCATTCCTACGGAATAAACCAACAAATCATATTGTCTACTCTAAATACATCTTAACTTGCTTTGGTAAACCTAGTAGGTTTACCAAAATACAGCATCCGAGTTATTTAACAATTTAAAATAAATTCATGAAGCATTTTATACTCCTTTTCGCAATGTTATTTTCATTGCAAATTTCATTCGCTCAGATAGATGGCGACAATATTTTTTCTGAAGATCAAATCATTACAGTCGAACTGACTTTTTCTCAGATTGGCTATGTTGACAGTTTAGAACTCAACTATGATTCTGGTACTTATATGAGGGCAAATTTGACACTGACAGATAATACTGGCACTTACAATTTTGCTGATATAGGTGTGAGATACAAAGGAAATTCTAGTTATTCACATCCTGGAGATAAAAAGTCATTTAAAATTGATTTCAATAAATATACTAGTGGACAGAATTATGATGGATTGAAGAAATTGAACCTCAGTAATGGTTTCAAAGATCCTTCATTGATGAGAGAAAAAATCTTCTTTGATGTTTCTCGAGAAGCTGGTGTACCTGCTCCTAGAGCTAATTTCGCCAATGTATATTTCAATGGCAATTTATTAGGGTTTTATACTGTAGTCGAGCAGATAGATGATCAGTTTTTAGATTGGAGAATTTTAGATGATGATGGTAATTTATTCAAGGCTGGCGATAATTTCGGTGGCGGACCTGATGGTGGCGGTAATCCAGCTGATTTGGTATATTATGGTACTGATCAGAGTTTATATGAAGAACGCTATGAATTGAAATCTAATGAGGATGAAAATGACTGGTCAGATTTGATTGATTTTATAGATTTTATCAATAATTCTACTAGTACTGATTTTGAGAGTAATCTAAGTAGTCGTATCGAATTGCAAGAATATTTGCGTTCTGCTGCATTGGATAATCTATTCGGAAATATGGATAGTTATACAGAGTCTGCAAGGAATTATTACGTTTATCACAATCTTACTACAGATAAGTGGGAATGGATAAAATGGGATGGTAATGAGGCGTTTGCTTCGTATCCTGCACAGGGAACGAATGCATTGACGCTTCCTTTGAATTATCATAGTGCGGACAGACCTTTATTAGAAAATGTGTTTGATAGCCCTGCATTATATGAGGAATATTTGATAGAAGTTTGCTACCTCACAGAAAATTTATTCAATTCGGATTATATCGATCCTATGATTGATGATTTCAAAACGATGATACAATCATCTGTTTATGCAGATAACAATAAGATGTATACTGATGCTAATTTTGATACGATTCTAGAAAATGATATTTCTGGCGGCGGCGGTCCTATGGGCGGCACCACTTATGGATTGAAGCCATTCATCGCATCTAAAAATACTTTTTCGAATAGTCAGGTAGATTGTTCTTTGTATAGTGATGTAGAGGAAATTTCTAAAGCAGCAGTTTCTCTTTATCCTAATCCTAGCCCTAGCATGACACGTCTAGAATGGGGCGAAGAAGCTATTTTGTCTATTAGTATTACGAATACTTTGGGACAGTTGGTTCATCAGGAAAATGTAGATGGAAAATCTGCTATTGAAATCAATACTTCTGCTTTGGCTCAAGGGATTTACTTTGTTAATTTGTATGCTGAAGGTGATATAATTAGTTTGGAAATGTCTGTGGTAGAATAACCTTTATGAAGAAGAACTTCCTTTTGACTTTTATGGTGCTCAATACCATGAATTTGCTTTAATTTATGGAAAATTAGCTCCTATAGGTTGGAGAATACCTACAGAAGAAAATTTTATTCAATTGGAAAATTATATCACTAGTGATGGACATATGGGCAATGAAGGAATGGCTCTGAAATCTACAACTGATTGGAGCAACAATTCAATTGGAACAGATATTTATGGATTTAATGGATTACCCAATGGCTATGTTTCAGCTTTTGGGGAGGCTACTGGAGCTCAGTTGTTTGTGCTTGGGCAATGTCTGATGTTAACACTGTAAACCAGACAAGAAGGGTTATAAGTATATTTAATGGCCCTTCTCTTCAGTACTTTGATAATGGAATTCAATTAGGTGCAGGAGTTAGATGTATTAAGGAATAGTTAGTGATGAAGTTGTTTAAAACTTCGATATATTTTTGTTCGTCCTTTATGTTGTCACTCCTAATGGTATTATACAAATTTGAAGCATAATTGGACAAATAAAAGAAGCCCAAATTTTCAAAACTGAAAATTTGGGCTTCTTTTATTTGTAGTGTTACTCTAATGATCTTCTATCCCCCTCTACCCTAGCAAAAGGAAAGCGAAAAATAGGCAACTAAATACAGCGATGATGCTATAACGAAAATAAGATGTTTTCTCACTTGTATCATGTTCCTCCCCAATCATATCTAAACATTTTAATACATAAATAATATATAGAGTGTCTATTTGAAGTATAAAAATAGCCAAGGTTTCAACTATGATAAATTAGACTAACCCAAATGTAACCAACCAATATGAGTCAAAAAATATCCTAATTAAAACCAAGGCTATTAAAGTTCAATCCCTCTCCCTGTTCTTAGTTTCAGTCCATGAGCTATACTATAGCTCACTATTTCAAAAGTGTTTAGTGTTCCTTACAAAGCATATAATATAATCATAATGTAAAGATAATAAGGATGTCACATTTGTTACAAAATAAATCCCCCCACATTTATGGAATACGCGCCCCTCAATTATCGAAAAATTTTCAAAATGTTAATAATCAGTAGCTTGCGATATGAACAAAAATTGGTTCGAATTCCTTTTCTAAGAAAAAAATATTATTCACTCAAATTTAGAGGTAAATATCTAATAAAATATATAGGAAAAATTCAGTAAATAGGAGGAAAAACCTTATCGAATATATTCAGATGGCGATTTCCCAAACTGCTTTTTATATAGTGTCGAAAAATATTCTATTTTTTGGAAACCAACTTTATGAGCAACGTCCTTAACTGTTGCATACTCCTTATTTTCTAGCAGTTCTTTGGCCAATTGTAAGCGAACAGCCCTTACATATTTATTGGGAGTCAAACCAGTAAGTGCCTTGGTTCTTTTGAATAGTTTATCCCGTTTCACACCTATCTTTTCCGCTAAATAATCAATACTAAAATAATGGTGTCCTATTTCTTCAATGATTATTTTTTCTAAATTTTTCAGCCACATCCTATCATCATCAGATGTTTCTGGCAAGTGTTGTTCCTCATCCTTAAGTCCAGCATGACCAGGCTGTTCTGACATCAGATATTCTCTCCTTTCCTCAAAATTCGACAATAGGTTATTTATCCTTACTTTAAGTTCTTCTTCTTTGAATGGCTTAGTCAGATAATCATCTACTCCTATGCGAAGTGCTTTGAGTTTATCTCTAAGTTCTGCACGAGCAGTCAGCATAATAAATGGAATACTACTTAGTTTTTTATCTGCCTTTACTTGTTCCAATAATTCGAATCCATCCATGATAGGCATCATCAAATCGGAGAGAATCAAGGAAGGAAATCTATTCGCAGTTATCCATTCTAAGGCTTCCTTGCCATTATTGACTACATGGATTTCATAATAATGTGGTGCCAGTAGATAATGGAGGTATTCTTGAAGATCCAAGTTATCTTCTACCACTAGAATAATTTGCTGCGACAGAAATTCGCTATCTGTATTTGAAACGGCTATTGGTGGAGGACTATTGAGCTTTCTTGGTTCTAATTTTGGATGTTCCTGTTCTTTGTCAAATACATTTAATTCATCTACAGAAATATTTTCTATTTCTTTTTTAGGTAAAGACACAAAAAAGGTTGAACCCTGTCCTTCCTTACTTTCTATCCACATTTTACCTCCCAATAATTTCACGAATTCCATCGATAATGAAAGTCCTATACCTAGTCCTCCTTCTGCTTTTTTATTAATAGATGACTGGTAAAAACGATTAAAAATAAAGGGAATATCAGCTTTTGGAATTCCTCTACCCGTATCCGCTACTTTCAATAACAAGTTCTTACTTTCTTCTTCTACAGTTACTTTTATTTCCCCTTCATTTGGTGTAAATTTGAAAGCATTAGAGAGTAAATTATTGATAATTTTTCCAAACTTATCGACATCTAAAGCTATGCCTAGATCCTTATCGAGATGAAACTCCAAATCGAGTTGGATCGATTTCATATCAGCCAAAGATTGAAAACTGCTCAATCTTCTTTTTAATACATCATAGAAAATGACATTACTTTCATTGATCTCTAGTTTATATGCTTCTGCTTTGGTTAGATCCATGAGTTCGTTGACCATACTCAACAAATGTTCTGTATTTTCTTCTACTTTAGTGAGTAGAAATTTATCATCTTTATCCAAATTTTCGTTATTCAATACAGATCGAACAGGCCCTTGTATCAATGTAATTGGTGTGCGGAGTTCATGAGAAACATTGGCAAAAAAACGAGATTTCAACTTATCAACCTCTTTCAATTCTATTGCCTGTTTTTGTAATTGCTGAGTTTGTTTATTGACTTGTTTTTCTAGCTCTTCTCCTCTTTCTATTAACCATTTACCACGCCATTGAATAAACTGGTATAAGCCAAAAACAAATGCCAAAAATGTAGATAAGATGAACCACCATTTCAAATAAAATGGACGTAATACACATAGATTCATGACTAGTTCCTTTTCAGAAAAACTGCCATTACTCATTTGTCCTTTTACCCTTACGGTATATTCTCCATAGGACAATCCACTTACTCTCAGTTGATTATCTTTAATATATTGCCATTGGTCACTTTGTCCTTCTATTTTGTAAGCATAAGTCGTATTTCCCTTTCTCCTATAATCCAGTAATGAAAATTCAATATTGATGAATCCTTCATTAGGACGTAGCGTTATCTTTTTTTCTCTTTTAAATAATGCTAACTTATCTATTAGTTTATCAGCATTCGAATTAAAATGGTATATCGAAGTAACTTCAAGTGGAACAGTTTCATTTTTTTCTTCTGCTAAAAGTACCTTAGGATAAAAGCTATTGATACCATTTGTGCCTCCAAAATATAACTTTCCATCAGCTGTTTTGAAGTGAGCTCCTCTGTTAAATTCATTATGTGTCAGCCCATTTTCTGTTTTGTATATGCGTATTTTTTCTGTTTCCTTATTGAATCGAATCAAGCCATTATAGCTCGACATCCATAGATTTTTTTCTTCATCTTCGTAAATAGCACAGATCATATTGCTAGAAAAGCCATTCTCTGTGGTGTATTGTTTGTACTCGCCTGTTTCTTTATTCCATCTCACTAGTCCACCTCCTCCTGAGCCCAACCAAAATATTCCCGCTTCATCTTGGTATATATAATAGTATTCATTCAATGGTAAATGATATGTAGAACTGCCTCCTTCCCAATATCTTTGAATGATTCCTTCTTTGGATGAAAACTCATAAATACCTAATGAAGTCGCCATTAGTATATTTCCATTATCTAATGTATATAGGTCGTAAATAGCAGTAGTTTTGGACTCGTCATATCCATTGACTTTATCATAAGTCGCTACGGTATCCATTCCCGTTTTCCAATAGGAAAGGCCATTTCCTTTTCCTATCCAATAGAGATCAGTATCGTAACTATCTTTTTCTGATGACCAAATAGGTGAAGCAATTATTGTTGTAATTGGTTTTATTTCATCATCAACTA
>JBNMOV010000331.1:0-5747 GCA_051275765.1 Maribacter sp.
TGGAATGGTCGTTCATCCAGGAGTAGGACATAAATCTGGTACATTAGTGAATGCTGTGGCATACCATCTGAAAGATCAGAATATTCCTAATCGTGATGGTAATGTGAGCCGCCCAGGTTTGGTACATAGAATAGATAAAGACACGTCTGGTTTATTGGTTTTGGCGAAGAATGAACATGCACTTTCTCATTTGAGTAAGCAGTTTTACGATCATACGACGTATAGAAGATATTATGCCTTGGTTTGGGGTACTTTTGATGAGGAAGAAGGAGAAGAAGGAACGATAGATCTAAATCTAGGTCGTGATCCTTATAATAGAATGTTGGTTCGTGGATTTCCCGAAGGAGATTTAGGAAAAAAATCAATTACACATTATAAGGTATTGGAAGATATGTATTATGTGAGTTTGGTGGAATGTCGCTTGGAAACAGGACGTACGCACCAGATTCGTGTGCATATGAAAGCATTAGGACATACCTTATTCAATGATAAGCGATATGGAGGAGATTCCATCTTGAAAGGAACGGTTTATTCTAAATATAAGCAGTTCGTACAAAATGCCTTTAAACTTTTACCAAGACAAGCACTTCATGCTAAATCTCTAGGTTTCGAGCATCCTCGTACAGGAGAACGTATGATGTTTGATTCTGAATTACCAGAAGATATTCAGGCTTGTTTGGATAAGTGGAGGCATTATTTGGAGAATAGAGGGACTTTTAAAAATTAGAAATTTACTATTTCTAATTTTTACCTCTTAGCCCTAAATCCCTTAAAGGGGATTTAGGGCTAAGTATTTACGAAGTAAAAATCTGATTATCAATCATTTATTCTACTACTTTTTTAGTAACAACTTACCAATATGCTCTGGTATTTTACCTTCAAAATAATAATTAGTCAAAGCATATCTACAACCTTTTTCTAGTGGTTTTCCTCTATGAATTCCTGTCGTATCTGTAAGGATAAGCGTACCTTTTTTTCCTGTCAAGGTAGAAATTTCGTATTCGCTATTATCAATGATGAAGTCAATTTCTTCTTGGGAAATTCTATTTTGGAATGCTTTTATTTTGTATTTAGCGACTGTTTTTACTTTAGATAAAGGCTTGTGTGTTTCTGGAATATATTGGAATGGACCATTTTCTTCAGAAGTATCTGTCAAGTAAATAATCGCTTTAAATTGCTTGCCATAAATAGAGTCTCGATGCCATCCTCCACCTGAACCTAGATTGTTTTTTGCTGCATTTATTCTAGCGGCTAAAGTAAAGCCAATGATATTATTCTTTTTATGATAGGCATCTTTAATTGCTGAAATAAATTCATTTGTAAAAAAATTATGAATTAAATCGCTCGCTCTATCTGCTCCAAAAATTCGATTATCTGCTCCAAGAGCATCGCCTTGAACCTTATCTTTTTTATCAATTAATAATCGATCGATTTCCTTAATGAGTGCATCGCATTTTTCAGCAGAATAAAAATTATCAATAACGATAATACCATCATCATTGATTTTATCTACTATCTCTGCATGCTCGATGGCTGCTAATTTATTATCCTCAGTTATCCCGTCAAGAATCTGATACCTTGCCGTTTTATATAATGCTTTGCTGTATTCTATGATTTTCATTTATAGATAATTATATGCAATTTAAACCTCTAACAAGGGAAGGTTATTATATTGTTTCCCTCTTTTGAAGGGGCTAAAGGAGATAAATCCTACGCAAAAGAATATAACTTCCTTTCTAGCATAGAAATTACTTTTTGGCAATATTTATGAATGGCATTTTCTTTTTTCTTTGAATTAATATGCTGACTAATAAAGGAAGATAATGACTGCTCCAAACTTCCTTTTTCTAGGAAGTATTCATTCAATTGCAAAGCATAACCATAATGACCAAATAAGTCAGCGATACCAATATATTTAATCGCACGAGCCAATGATATTTTTTTATCCTGACTAATTGCATCTTTAAACAATAAGGAATCATAGCCTACAGATTGCACTTTTTTGAAATTAGAATTATTGACATTTCTTTTCCATTTACAAAGCTCATATTCCTCTAGCAGATAAATTTCATGATCATTCAATAATAACTCAACGGCTGCCCTTGTTTTCTGCCCTTTATGTATAGGCAATGACCAGCTTTCTACTAATAAAGCAATCGTATTTTCTTCCAAAGATTCACTGGCACCTTTCAATGCTTCATATTCGCTGCCATGAATATCCAATTTGATAAAATCTGGATAAGGAATATTATTTTCCTTACAAGCGTCATCTATTGTAGTTGCAGCGACGGATATTTTCTTAGCAGTTTGTCGTAGTTCGTAATTAGGATCTATCTGCTTTAGTATTTGATTATTTGGAGGAAAAATAGAAGAGGCAGAAGGTTCTTTTGCCACATGTAACTGAATAGTCGAATTATCCTTCCAAAGTGCCTTAGAAATCACCAGGTGATTATCAGATTTAATGATTTCGCAATCAGGATCTGGATCGAATCTCAACGAAAAAACAACTGCTGGATTGACGAGATTAAAAGGTTTGAATAATTCTCCTCTAGCGCCACCATCCACCAAAACTATTTTGTCATCAGATAATATTTTAATAATATTATCTTGATTAAGGAGTAAATTATTTTTAGCCATTTTGGTATTTGTTTTATTGTGGATTTAATCTACTAAAGATAAATTCAATCGAATAATATTTAGCATCGTTTCTAGGGATGATATAAGAAGTATATCCTTCTGCTTCTAATTTTTTAGATAATGTAATGATTCTATTAAAAAAATCTACATTTCCAAAAATATCATTTCTAGGTCTTTCAAATTCTGTGATGATTTGTTTGGGGAATATTTTATCATCGACCATTTTTTCTAAAATAGGCAAAGCAGCACCTTCTATATCCATTTTTAAAACGTCTATTTCTTGGTGTTTATTTTCATTTAAAATAAAAGAAAGTGTTCTACATTGTGCTGTAAAATATTGACTTTTATCATCAAAAAAAATAGTGGATGGTGAACTACCTGTCGTAGAATAATAAAATTTTCGAGTCATATCTTCTATCCATATCGCATAAGGATAAAAATGATACAATGGATTTTTTTCATTTTTTTTCATGAAAGTAATCGAAGTAGGACTAGGATCATACATAAAAACAGGACAGTCATGTTTTTTAGAAATCGCTTCATCAAACCTAATGTCAGATAAAATCCCTAAGGAATAAACGATGCTATTTTTATCCAATTTAAATCTATCATCCAAATAATAATTCCCTATTTGATAATGATGTTTATTAATAACAGGAAATTGTTCGATGATTTTTTTGGTTAAAACTCTTTCATGATTCAAGAAATAAAAAAAATTATTATGTTTGATTTGCTTCATGAAATCATCACGTCTATATCGCAATGTTTTAGCGATAGAAGCCAAGAGTGTTCCTTCTTTTATTTTGGATAATATGAGTTGGAATATATTCATTAAGAATCTTTATTCATTAATTCATCAAAGGAATTAAATGTGCTGATTATTTTTCCTTCATCCATTTCGTAAATAAAATCACAATGGCGAAGCGCATTCTTTTTATGCGAAACAATAATTATGGTCATTCCTTTTTTCTTCAATTGTAAGATGGTGTCTAGGATTTTATTTTCAGTTCCTTCATCCAATGCACTCGTAGGTTCATCAAAAATAAGGATTTCCGCTTTTTTGTATAATGCTCTAGCTATTCCTATCCGTTGCTTTTGACCACCAGATAAATTCGCTCCATTTTCTGAAATAATATGATCCAATGGAAAACCTAAATCTTCTAAAGCAGAAAGATGAATTACATCATCTAGGAATTTTTTATCAATATTTGTTTCATTAATTTCCATCGTGATATTATCGAGTAAAGTAGCATTTTTTAAAAATACACTTTGACTCACATAACCTATATTCTTTTGGTAGGAATCTTCATTGTCAGAATTAATTACCTCATTATCAATAGATAATTGACCAGATGTCTCCTTAATCATTCTTAGAATTAAATTAAGCAACGTACTTTTTCCTGTACCTGATTTTCCTACAAAACCAACGACTTCTCCTTTTTTTATATCCAAAGAAATCGCATCTAATATATTGTCTTCTTTTTTATCATAATAAAAAGAGACATTATTTAAAGATATTTTTTCTTTAAAAGGCAATCTTTTTTTATTCGTAAACTCCTCAAAATTCATGCTTTTTAAATGATCTATCTTCGTTAGGATCACAGAAAATTGCTTGATATTCATGAGCGAACTCATAATCCTATTTGCAGAAGGAATAATACGAATAGCAGAAGTAGCTAAAAGACTCAATATCAATAAAATACTTCCTTGATATTCGACAAAAATAATAGCAAATAAAAATACAGCAAAAATACCTAATGCAAGCAAAACTTCATTTGCTTTTTGATGTATTTTTCCAAAGACACTATGTCCTAATAGATCCGCTTGATTATATTTTTTCTGACAAGCGAGATACTGCTCTAAGTATTCTTTTTCCTTATTGAATAATTTAATATCTATATATCCTTTTATTCCTTCTGAAATCATATTTAGAGACTGAGGATAATAGGTTTGCTTTTCGTTTCCCAGCGATTTTATTTTTTTCTTAGAAAATAAATAAATCATTAAAGAAGAAGGAAGAAGAACGAGGATTAAAATAAATACAATTTTAGGATTGACAATAAAAAGAGCGAATAAAATAATGAGTAGAATAGTTATTTCTGTCATTAATGCAAAAAAGGACATGATATAAAAATTAGCAAAGTGCATAGGAGCGGTACTAATATTATAAAAAATGCCACCAACATCGCTATTGTTTAAATAAGTATATCCTTTATGGTAATAATATTTATACTGCTTTTCGCTTAATCCTAAAGCTATTCCATATGCGAATTTAGCTTGTATATACTGGATGAATAAACTGAGTATATTTTTTAATAAAAAGACGATAACCAAGCATCCAGATGCAAATAATAAAAAATGAATATCATTCTGAAATCCTATTTTATTATAAATTAATTCAGAATAATAATTAGTATGAATTTTGCTGGTATCTGTCGCCCAATAAATAATAGGAATTAATCCAGACAAACCCAATACATCAAAAAAAGCATTGACTAAAAGGAGAATAAATACTCTTATTCCTTTCTTTTTTTCGTTGTCATTTAGAAATGATTTAATATTCCTATATGCGTTGAAAATTACATTATTATTTAATTGATTAAATAACTTCATAACCAAATTATTTCTTCGCTTCTATATAAATAGAAATCTTATTATGAGTATTATCAAAAAGACCAACATTCCTCATGACGGCTGCTTGGCTTTGTCCGAACCCTGAAAGTTGTATATTAGAAAAACCTGCTTTTTCTAGCATTCTTTCTAGCTTGTTTTTATTCCACCAATTAATATGATTACCAGAATACTTTTTTTGTATTTTTAAATCACATTTATCCATGCAAAAATTGAGTGCAGTTTCGTAAGGATTATTATTAAAAATAGCCTTTAATTCCTTATCGTCAATAGGGTTTTTAATTCCATCCTTATGCAAAGTGGAAGTATTGGATGCAAAATGATGTAAGAATAATTGTTCGATAGAACTTTTGTTCATAGGTCTAGAAATGTGCATTTTTTCCATGCCTTTCTGAGAACTGAACCAATCCGTCCAATAGAAATAAGCACGATCATTAGCCAAATAAGCACGATAAGCTAAATCTATATTAGGTGTAGCA
>JBNMOV010000332.1:0-5721 GCA_051275765.1 Maribacter sp.
TTTACTCCTAAGTTAGAAATAAATACCCAAAGTGGCACGGCATTCTTTTATCCTAATGAGATTAATTATATTGAAGCATCTCCTTGCATCATTCATACTATATATGGACAATCTATACAGACTACAGAAAATTTTAATAGCTTAGCTAATAGGATTCTAACTAGGAATGATCGTACATTTTATAAGACACGCTCCTATCTATATAATCTGAATCAAATCATACATGTATACAGTAAACGTGATGAATCTCAGAATTATAAAGATTTTACAGAACTTAAGAATCAACAAAGTATTCCTATTCCAAAAGGAGTGCATAAAAGAAATATTATAGAAAAGATATCAGTGGAAAATAATTAAGTATTTCCTCTATAAGTCGTTTTTTTACCTCTTTAAAGTCATTATTTACCTCTTCGTTTTTAGCTATTGTATAGCTAAAAATAGTGTCGCATATTTGTATTATTAATTTATTGTTTTACTATTAAATTTTATACATTATGGCTAAGAAGAATGATCAGAAGGCGGACATTAAAAATCCTAACAAAGGTACAAAAGGTACTAATGATACTTGGGACAAAAGGAATGGTAACAAAGGAAAGCAGAAGAATCCCAACAAAAATTCCTAAATTAATCATGGATGCAAGCATTAGCTTGCATCCATATTTTATTCCATAAAACACCCTAACTCTCCCTACAAAAATGAAAAAACTATTGATCATTTCATTCGATCTCATACGTGAGGACGAATGTAAAACACCATATGCTATAGGTTCGATAATGGCATATTTAAAATCATCAAAGGAATATAATCAATCTTTTTCTGTAGAGCATTTATCTGTTAATATGCTAGATTATAAAACTAGACCCAGTCTTGAAGATGTAGCTGCCATTATTAATAATAAAGACATTAATACCTTTGATTATATTGCTTTATCCGCATATGTTTGGAATGAATATCTTACTAATTCACTTTTAGAATATATCCGAAATATAGGTTTTAAGGGAAATTTCATTTTAGGAGGTTATCAAATTTCATATTCTAATAATCCGTTTTCAGAATATCCAGAATGTAGTTATTTTATTAAAGGATATGCAGAAGAAACGCTACTTAAAATAATTACCAAAAAAGATACGCCCAATATACTAGATTCTCCACCTGATTTTTCACAACTACCTTCTCCTTATTTAACGGAAAATATCGAATTATTCCAAAACATAAAAATGATAAGATTGGAAACCAAAAGAGGCTGTCCTTATAAATGTACATTTTGTGCACACAAGGATTTAAGCACAGGAAAGGTTTTCAAATGCCAAAAAGAGAGAATATTCAGAGAATTGGATTTATTCAAAAAATATAATGTTCAAAAAATAAATATACTTGATCCTATTTTTAATATGGGAAAGGACTATATCCCTATATTGGAATATATGGTTAAAATAAATCTTCGATCAAATATCAGTATACAAGCACGATTTGAAAGTATACATGGTGTGCCAGGAAAAAGATTTTTGGAATTGTGCCAACAGTTAAATATTACTTTGGAATTCGGATTACAAACCGCACTTGAACATGAAGGAGAGATCATAGAAAGAAAAAACAAACCAAAGAAAATAGAAAATGTCATGCAACAACTCAATAATTATGGAATTGATTATGAAATCAGCCTAATATATGGATTGCCAACACAGACACTCTCTTCTTTTATGAAAAGTATCCAATTCGTACAAAGTAATGGATGCAAAAGACTAATCGCATTCCCTCTGATGCTTCTAAAAGGAACAAAACTATTCGAACAGAAAGAAAGGTTTGGTTTTATTGAGGAAAGGCTAGGCAAATTCAATATTCCAACTGTGATACAAAGTAATTCCTTTAGTAATATTGATTGGTTACAAATGCAAAAAATAGCTAACAATCTATTCCAACATAATAGAATATGATACGAAAGTAAAAAACTAGTTAGAATTCTTATTTTTAGGCTACATTTCAAACTAAAATAACACCATGCCATTCACTACTCAACAAATCATCTCCAGACTAAAAGAAATGGGCCATCCTAAAAAAGTCGCTTTCAAGCAGAGCAAATATAATATTGTTTCTAATAATGCTTTAGGTGTATATCATAAAGATCTCAAAGAACTAGCTAAGGAAATCAAGGGAAATGATGAATTGGCTTTGGAACTTTTTGATACGGGGATATATGAGGCTCGATTACTTTGTAGTAAAGTTTTTAATGTTAAAAATCTGACAGAAGAACTAATGGAAAAATGGATGCTTACTTTTGAAAATTGAGAAATATGTGATTCCTTTTGCATGGGATTATTCGCTAAAAGTAGCTTTGCTGTGGCGAAAATAAATGAATGGACTACACGAGAAGAAGAGTTTGAAAAAAGGGCGGGATTTACTATTATAGCGGCATATTGTATGGCAGATAAAAGGCGGCAAATGAGGTGTATGAGAAATTCTTTCCTATTATCATCAGAGAAGCTGAGGATGAAAGAATCTATGTCAAAAAAGCAGTGAACTGGGCATTGCGAAATATTGGAAAACGAAACATCGATCTCAATAAAAAGGCCATAGAAACAGCTAAGAAAATCATTAAAATAGATTCAAAAGCTGCACAATGGATTGCTAAGGATGCTTTGCGTGAATTGGAAAAAGAAGGGATTAATATATTGGATTATCCTAGGCACATTTATCGTCCTTGATAGATATTGAGATATTGAGATATTGAGATATTGAGATATTGAGATAAATATTTTATTTTTAAAACACTACCAATAAAATAATATCGCATCGCATCAAATCCAGCCTTCTTTTTGATACCATTCTAAGGTTATCCTAAATCCTTCTTTGTAACTCGTTTTTGGTTGATAACCCAATTCTTTTTTTGCTTTTTCAGCAGAACAAGTCCATGCTTCTTGTGTAAGTTCTTTTGCTTTTTCCAAATTCAATGTAGGAGCTCTTTTCTGGAAAATACTCATCAACTCTCCTAAGCCTGCAACAAGATACACGACAAAATGAGGCACAGCTAACTTAATAGCCCTACATGATAAAAGAGCCGCTGTTTCTCGACCTATCTGTTCCCATTCTAGTATTCTGTCTGATTCAAAAAAATACGTCTGTCGTATTGCTTTATCATTTTCAGCAGCCAAACAAATCCCTTGTATTAAATCATCTATATATACAATACTCACCTGCTTCTTTCCTAAGCCAATCGTAGGAATCAAACCTTTTTTTACTGTTTTGAAAAATAATAATACTTCCGTATCTCTAATCCCATAAACTACTGGAGGGCGAATAATAACATAAGGCAAATGTGTATATTTTTCTTTCAACAATTGCTCCATTTTCAATTTACTCTTTCCATACATAGAAATGGGAGCAGAAGGAACCGACTCAACTACAGGTTTATTCAGCGGGCTAGGAGAAGCTGCCGCCAAACTACTGGTTATCAGTATCTTTTTGATACTATCATGTCCTTCACAAGCTTTCATGACATGCTCTGTCAGTTGAACATTTCCATAAATATAGTCCTCATATTTTTTCGCCCTCGTCATTCCTGCCAAATGAAATACATAAGTTGCTCCCCCAAAAGCAGCACTGAGTGATTTCAAATCGTTCAATCCACATTTAATGAATTCAACATCTAGGTGTTCGATCCATTTAAGATCACTTGTTTCCCTTATGATACACTTAACTAGGTGTTTTTTGTCTAACAATGACAATATAAGGTGACTGCCAATAAATCCATTAGCTCCTGTCACAACCGAAATGACCTTTTTCATGTTATTAAAGATTAGTAAGTACAAAGATCAATAAATCATTCTAAAACAACTTCAATTTAGTGCGATTAAAGTAAATGAATTATGAAGAAAGAGAAAGTCCTTTTTAAGAAATGCTATAATTATACTCGAGCTGACGAAGTAAAAGCTCAGGGAATCTATCCTTGGTTCAGAGCGATAGAAGAAAGTGAAGGTCCTGTAGTGAGGATGGGAGGAAAAAAAGTCATTATGGCTGGTTCTAATAATTATTTAGGATTAGCAGCTCATCCTAAGGTAAAGGAAGCGGCTATTGATGCTTTGAAAAAATATGGAACGAGCTGCTCTGGATCTAGGTACCTTACAGGAACCATAGATATGCACGAAATCTTAGAAAGAGAACTCGCTGAATATATGGGAAAGGAAGCCGCACTCATCATGAGTACTGGCTACCAAACTGGACAAGGTGTAATTCAGCCATTGGTTTCCAGAGGAGATTATATCATTTCAGATAAGGATAATCATGCTAGCATCGTGGCAGCAAATTTTATGTCCAAAGGGCAGGGAGCAAACGTCGTTCGATTCAAGCATAATGATATGTCTGACTTAGAACGCAGACTCAAAAGAATACCAGATTATGCAGGAAAACTCATCGTTACAGATGGCGTATTCAGTACTTTTGGAGACATTGCCCCATTGGATGAATTATATCGCCTAGCTGATGAGTACAATGCACAAGTCTTGGTAGATGATGCACATGCTATTGGCGTAATTGGCAAGGATGGCAGAGGTACCTCCAGTCATTTTGGTCTTGATTCTGAAATCGATCTCGTGCTGTGTACTTTTAGTAAGACTTTTGCGTCCTTAGGTGGTTTTGTGGCTGGAGAGGAACGAGTGATCAATTATTTGAAACATCATTCGCCAGCATTCATTTTTAGTGCTTCGCCTACACCACCTTCCGTTGCAGCAGCTTATGCAGCATTACAAATCTTGAAAGCAGAGCCAGAAAAAGTAGATAAGCTAGCTTACAATTCGAATAAAATCCGTAAAGGATTACAATCTCTCGGTTTCAATGTCATCAATGGTCAGACCGCCATCGTTCCTGTTATTATTGGCGAAGATGAAATCGCTTTTAAATTCTGGACAGAACTATTCAATAATAATATTTTTGTGAATGTATTTATTTCTCCTGCCACGCCTCCAGGAAAGGCGATGTTGAGAAATAGCTTTATGGCTACTCATGAGGATCACCATCTAGATAAAATATTGGATGTTTATAAAAAAGTGGGGCGTAAATTGGGCGTAATTTGATGATGATTCAAATTATGTTTCCATAAAATAATTCAAAAAATAGTCTATAGTATAAACACACTATGGACTATTTTTTTGAATTATTAAATTGGCAATTCCATTTTCCTATACTTTTGGCTTGTTGGTGAAAACCAAGTCAAATCCTTCTGTTCCTTAAAATTTCCAGATAAAATTCCCGTTATAGTCCTCCAAGATTAGATTTGTGATTTTGCAAAATCTATAAAATCCCATAAGTGGCTATTTATCAATAAATTAGTATTTTTGCTAATTTTCACAAAATCACAAATCTTGGGTTGTTAGACTATATATTTCCATCTCCCGCATACTCTAACAGTCTCCAATGATTATTTTCGCCTACTTCGCCTATCACTTTAATCGGCTCACCCACTTTTTTATAAAATAATTCACCTTGTATCAATTTACCAAAAACATTCAAATGAATTTCTAAAGGAATATCGCCTTCTAATGAACCATTGAATTCATAATAGGTATATTCATTATCATTGGATATTCTAGGTTTTACTATGGTAGAATCTACTTTTATTTCTGCTTTAGGGACAAGAAACAAATATATCTTTTTCATGTGGCGTGGAATTGGTTTCCCTAAAGAGATAAAATTACTTTGAAAGCATCAGGTCTCTACTTGAATATGGT
>JBNMOV010000333.1:0-5714 GCA_051275765.1 Maribacter sp.
AGATGTTTCTATGAGTTCTTTCAGTGGATGGGGCCCAACGGATGATGGTAGAATCAAACCAGATATTGTAGCGAATGGAGTGGACTTAACTTCTTCTACGAATGAGTCTGATACTTCCTATGATAGTTCTAGTGGAACATCCATGTCATCTCCAAGTGCAGCGGGTTCAGCTATCTTATTACAAGAATATTTTAGTGAAACTCATGCAGCAGACTTAATGAGAGCAGCAACACTCAAAGCACTTATTATTCATTCTGCAAACGAAGCAGGTATTGCAGAAGGACCAGATTATATATACGGATGGGGCTTAATGAATACTGCGGGAGCTGCTAATGTAATTACAGAAGATGTTACGAATCCAGATATTATCACTGAAAATACAATTTCGGATGGGAATACTTTTACGACTACAATCTGTGGAGCAGGAAATCCAATAATTGCAACGATCGTATGGACCGATCCAGCAGGAACAGCGACTCCATATAATAGTTCTGTAGTAGATAATCCTTCTTTGAAATTAGTGAATGATTTGGATATGAGGATCTCTGATGGCACAAGCACTTATATGCCATATATTCTTGATCCAGCCAATCCTAGTGCAGCAGCTACAACAGGAGACAACTTTAGAGATAACGTAGAAAAAATCTATATTCCTGCTGGTGTGGGTTCATATACTCTGACGATAACACATAAAGGAACACTTGCTTCAGCACAAGCTTTTTCATTAATTACAACAGGAGTTTCTGTTCCAAAGACGGATGATACTGGAATTGCTTCAATCAGTGGAATTTCAAGCGAAATTTGTGTAGATAATGCACCTCCAGTTAAATTAAATCTTAGAAATTACGCTTGCTTGGCCAATCTGACTTCTTGTACGATTCATTACCAATTGAATGGAGGAACTGTTGAAACATTTGATTGGCTAGGAGATTTGGGACCAGGGTTAGGAGAAGAAGTTACTTTATTACTTCCACTTACTGCTGGAACAGGACAAACACTAGATGTTTGGACTACCTTACCTAATGGAGTAGCAGATGAAGATGCTTCGAATAATTTATCAAATTTAACGTTTGATTATAATAATTTTGTAGGTTCATCCCAAACATTACCTTATAGCCAAGACTTTTCAGGAGGATTTCCTGGAGATATGACTATAGATAATCCAGATGCCTCAACGACTTGGGTAGCCTATAATCATGCTGCTTGTCCAGCATTTGGGAATAGTGCAAGGCTTGATAATTACAATTACAATGCTCCAAGTCAATCCGACGGATTGCTTACTCCAATGTTGAATCTGAGCAATGTTTCTTCGCCTGAGCTGACTTTTGATATAGCTTACGCCCCTTGGGCAGGAGGGAATTCAGAAGAATTTGAAATTAGGATTTCTACGGATTGTGGCTCATCAGCCTCAGCGATCTGGTCACGAAGTGGACTAGGATTATCTACTAATGGTGGTGGCGGATTAGGAACAGGATCTAATGTGGGAGATCCTGCCTGGTTTCCAGCATGTACGGATTGGGCTACAGATATAACACTGGATTTAAGTGCATATGTAGGACAACACATTCAAATCAATTTTGTGAATATCAATGGATGGGGACAGAATCTTTTTATTGATAATATCAATGTTATAGGTACAAGTTGCCCTACACCCACGCTTAGTGTTACTCCTAATGGTTCGGATTATTGTGGTTCAGAAACCTTGGTCGCAAGTGGTGCTCCTGTAGGCTATACTTATCAATGGTTTAAAGACAATAATTCTATTTCGAATGCTACATCTGCAACATATACAGCTGATGAAAGTGGCATCTATAATGTAGCTCTTATAGGTGATTGTAATTTTACAAAAAGTACTGATATTATAATTAATCAAACTACACCACTCGCATTGTCATCCAGAGGAACGACTGGAACTTGTACTTTTAGAGGTGTGGATAATTGGATTTATATATTGGATAATGCAGACAATGTCATCGCAAGGATAGATGATAATGGCAATGACTTGGGGAATGTTACTGCCACTACATTCGATCACGGAGCAACTGTACCTAGTCTTGCAGGAATTGAATACATACAGAGAAGTTTCGAAATCTCTGTGGACAATCAACCTTCTTCTGATGTAGATGTAGAATTGTTCTTTTCTGATACAGAGCTGAATAATCTAATTGCAGCAAGTACTAGTATTTCAAGTATTTCAGATATTATTTTGACTAAAGAAGCAGGTGGTACATTAGGTCAACCTAATACAGGTACTGCGAATTTAATAACGCCAACTAGCACAACGATGGGTACTGGTCCCGGTTCTAGTCATAGTGTAGTTTTAAATATTAGTGGTTTTTCTACTTTCTTTTTGCATGGAGGGAATATTCCTTTTCCTGTAGAATTATTAAATTTTGAAGGCGAATTGAGAGGGCAGGAAGTTGTTTTGGATTGGGCAACTGCATCAGAACTGAATAACAACGGTTTTGATATTGAACGTTTATCTAATGACAATACTTTTGAAAGAATAGGATTCGTAAGAGGACAAGGAAATAGTACTGTTAAAAATAATTATACTTTTACAGATAGAAATTTGATAGGCGGAATACTTTACTATCGTCTAAAGCAAATAGATGTAGATGGAAGCTATGATTATAGCAAAATTATTGAAGTGGAGATACCTAATGAAAAGGATGTGTATATTTATCCAAATCCTTTTAGGAGCGTTATTAGTTTCGAACTAAGCGAATCTTTGTTAGACAAGGAAATAAATATTTCGATATATAATCTCCAGGGACAATTAGTAAAGAATCGAACATTTAGAAGTACGGATAAAGATTTGATATGGAATATTAATGAATTGAATCTTATGGATCAAGTTTATATTATTACGGTAGAATCTGAAGGAGTTTTGATTACTCAGAAAAAGGTAGCCAAACACTAGGGTATCTTTTTAAATAACTTCTTAGATTCAAAAGAAAAAACCAGATAACTTATTTCTAAGTTATCTGGTTTTTTCTTTTCAAGGAACCCTTTATCTAATCAACATGAGTAGGCTCTTCTTTGTATTTTAAGAGGTGTAAAATTAATAATGTCTAATACTGATAAACCATCGCATTAATATTCATACCTGCACCTACAGATGCTAAAATAATAATATCGCCTTCGTTGATTTCATGACCATCCATTTTTCCATTAAGAATTAAATCAAATAATGTAGGGACAGTAGCTACAGAGCTATTACCTAATTTATTGATAACCATTGGCATAATTCCTTCTGGTGATTCTTTATCATAGAGTTTATAAAAACGATCAATGATAGCTTTATCCATTTTTTCATTCGCTTGATGGATTAATATCTTTTTTATTTTTTCAATTTCTACACCACTTTTATCAACGGCGGCTTTCATCGCCTTAGGAACATGAGTCAATGCAAACTCATATATTTTCCTACCATTCATTTTAATATAATTGAATTTTTTTGGTTCATCAGGATGAAAGGAACTACCATTAAATAAGTAATAAACCTCATCGAATGTGAAACTTTGAGATGCAGAACTAATGATGCCTTTATTCTTATTATCTGAATGATTGGCTTCGACAATGCAAGCTCCAGCTCCATCTGAATAAATCATAGAATCCCTGTCATTAGGATCGATGATTCTAGAAAGTGTGTCAGATCCAATGACCAAGCATTTTTTTGCTATTCCTGCCTTGATAAAAGCATCCGCATGTATCACACCTTCTATCCAACCAGGACAACCAAAAATGATGTCATAAGCGACACAATTATTATTTTTAATGCGAAGGTTATGCTTCACTCTAGATGCAACGCTGGGTAGTATATCGCAATGTGTTTGGCCATGCTTTGCATCCCCAAAATTATGTCCTAAAATAATATAATCTATTTCTTCTGGGTCAATTCCAGCATCATCTATGGCTTTTTGAGCAGCATATGTAGCGATATCACTATTTCTCAAATCAGACTTCAAATACCTTCTTTCCTCTATTCCCGTGATCGCTTTGAATTTCCTAATAATTACTTGATTAGAATTAGGCAGTTTTTCCTGTGCGTTATTATAAAACTCATGAGATAAAAAATCTTCATTTTTTTTAATTACCGAAGGAATATGGCTTCCCGTTCCAGTGATGATATTTTGCATAATGAATTATTGTCTAAATATTAATCAAGCGAGCAAGCTAACTAAATTAAATTAAATGAGATGGTAATAATCTATTTGGTGACGTAAAAATAATGTAAAGAAGGCAATTTGTACTATTGAATATAGTATACAATGCTATTTTCAATAAATAAAATAAATTTTCCTGCTCACTAAGGGATATTGAATAAATAAACGACAGGAAAAATTATATCAGTGTTTTTATCTTTTTAATCTTCTTCTGTTCATCTACATTCTTCCAATCTAAGGTTGATTTTGAAATCCATTTATTGGAATATGATGCCATTTATCAGGTTGCATTGGAAGAGGAGGAGCTATTGGAATATATGGCAAAGATCAATGAGGAACTAACAAATATTTTAGAAAAAGGGGATAAAGATGTTTTGGTGGTAATCACTATGAATGAGGAGGCAAAATCGTCGATTAATATATCCACTAGACCTGCTTTGGAAGATATAGATTCTGATAAATTAAAATCCAAATTAGAAAAAGTAAAATCTCCTAGAACAAAAATGATGGATTATTCATATCTCATTATCGTTCATATTAATGAAGGAGCTACTGGAGAATCAGCTTTCGTGCCTAAACTTATTCTTCCTCAGGAAGCTAAAATGATAGCTTATGAAAAATTGACATTGAAAGAAAAATATGAATACATTAAAAAATGGGCAAAAGAAGAGATCATTCCTGCTATTTCTTATCTAGAAATTAATGTGGATAAGAGCTTTGAAGGAGTACAGAATATAGGGAATATGCTAGAAGATCATTCTTACATGAAAGAAAGTGTAGCTTCTCAAACATCTCTGAATTATGATTACTGGAGAGCTTCTATGGAAATGGAGGCAGGGAATCAATTAATTCCTTTTACAAGGGCGATGATACACCTATCAAAGGGAGAATTTGATTTGGCAACTAATATGCTCCAAGTCATTAATATTTTTTCTAATGAAGGTACTTTATCTTCATTTTATGCTGAGTTCATAGGTACACAAATGCGTATTTTTGAAGACTAATTATCTAAAGAAATACAAAAAGGAATCGTACTGCATGATAAAGAAGAATACAAAACACATCAAGAATCCAATTGAGATTCATTCCAATATTACGTACCTTTGCGGCTTGGAAGCTATTTGGCTTTTATTTTTGAAAATTGTTATCATTCATTTTATTGTTGATTGAGGCACAAAAAGTGGAACTATGCCGCAGCGTAGTGAGCATTTTTGAAACGAAAAGCAACGAAAAAAGGGAAATAACAAATTTGAAGAGTTAAATCCAAACAGCATCTTTAAAATAAAATTAGGTTGCTACAACCGAATCAAACCATATTATTATGAACTTGGATTTTCTTAAGGAATTAGGATTAGAAGAAAGGAACGCCGGTACTTCCACTGGTGCAAGAGCCTATGAATCAGAAGCTGATTATATAGATTCTTATTCTCCCGTAGATGGCAAATATATAGGTAGCGTTAGTGTAACGACTAAAGCTCAATACGAAACCGTAATGGACAAAGCATCTGATGCTTTCCAGATATGGAGAAAATATACTGCTCCACA
>JBNMOV010000334.1:0-5697 GCA_051275765.1 Maribacter sp.
AGTAAATTACTGATGACATTCAATGCGACGTGTTTCTTATAATTCTCTATGTATTTGAGTAAACCCTTGAGTGATTTCATTCTACAATTACACTCTTATATGCTTCTTTGGTAATAGTATTCTCTTCATTTAATCCTATATTCATCTTATAATCCAATTCGATGACATCACCTGAAACTACATTTGCCAATATCTCTTTCATCGCTGGAGTAAAGTTACCATCTTCGCTTTCTATGGATTTAGGTATGTCATTGTGAATCAACGTGAGTTTTAATCTCAGTAATTCATTCTTGATACTGCCTATAGCACAAATATTATCTTTCTGCAATTCATCATTAGCCATTCCTTTTATAACATCCACTGCTACAAAATCAGTCAGATAATCAGCACAGAATAAATCATTCAATACAGCAAATCTTTCTGTCTGCACTGGTGGAGCTAATTTAAATTTGACAGGAAGAGTAAACTGTACCCTTACCTTTTCTCCATTTTGTTTACCTGGCATCCAATTAGGCATCTGCTTCATTACTTCTAGTGCTGCATCTCCACAGCCATTCCCAATATCTCTCAATATTTCATGGTTGGTGACTGTTCCATCTTTTTCTACTGTAAATCGGATGACGACTGTACCTTCAGTACTATCTATAACTGCTTGTTCCGGATAATAGACATTTTGGAAAATAAAACTCATAATAGTCGCATCAGAACATTGCTTTCGTTGTTCCTTTACTTCATGTTCGGAGCACTCTCCAAAGTATGGCATTTCTTCTACAATCTTAAATACTTCCTCTTCTTGGGCAGAAACAGTCCCTTGAAAAAAGAAAAATGCACAAAAAGCAATAAAAAAGTAAGCTCTATTCATCTTCTTTGAATTGAATTTCAAAATTATGTTAAATTTGTCGACATAAGGAATGTTAAGGTGTAGATAATAAATAAACTACCTAGAATTGACAAGTCAAAGTGGGTAGATTCTTTATATTTTATTTCCTTGAATAAACAAATGTTCATTCCTTAGTGAAACGTATTTAATAAATTGAGCCAGAATGGGTAGTAATTTTTTCTTCTAAAGAATTCAAAAAATCGTTGCATAGCCGTAGCTACGGAACTATTTTTTGTGTTTTTTAGAAGAAAAAAGAACAAGCATAATGGCTAATGTTATTGAATTCGTTTCACTTACCAATATAAGAACGAAGAAATTACATTATTCGTTTGCTTGGGCAAATGAATAATGTAATATTTCGTTTGCAAAAATACACTAATTGTAATGACCCAATAGACATTAGAGCATGTTTTAAATTTTATAAATATGCCCTTATTTTTTATCATTACGAGGAACATCCTTTTGAAAAGGAAAAATATTTATGCTTGATCAACTGAATCCGTCTATAATACTACTCATAGTAGCTGCATATTTTTTGCTGCTTATCACTATTTCCTATTTCACGGGAAAAGAATCCAACAACGAGAATTTCTTTCTTGCTGGAAGGCAATCTCCGTGGTATGTGGTAGCATTTGGTATGGTGGGTGCATCGCTTTCTGGTGTTACTTTCATATCTGTTCCTGGATGGGTAGAAGGTAGCCGTTTTTCCTATATGGCTATGGTTTTTGGTTATTTCTTTGGATATATGTTCATTGCCTTTGTGCTGATGCCCATGTATTATAAGATGAAACTGACTTCCATTTATACCTATTTGGAAAAACGTTTTGGTAATGTTTCCTATAAAACGGGTGCTTCGTTCTTTTTGCTTTCTAGAACTATTGGAGCTTCATTCAGGCTGTATTTGGTCGCATTAGTCTTACAGGAATTTGTCATGAGTTCCTTTGGAGTTCCTTTTCCAATTACTGTTTTAGGAACAATTTTCTTAATCTGGGTTTATACATTCAGAGGAGGAATCAAAACGATTATTTGGACGGATACCTTACAAACACTGGCTATGCTAGTGGCAGTTATTCTTACGATTGTATTCATTGGTAATAAGATGAATTTAGGATTAGGAGAAATGGTGAGTATGGTGAGCCAGTCTGAATATTCTCAGATATTCTTCTTTAAGGATTTCGCAGAAGATGGCAGACATTTCTTTAAGATGTTTATATCTGGTGTATTCGTAGCGATTGTAATGACTGGTTTGGATCAGGATATGATGCAGAAAAACTTGAGTTGTCGTACACTAAAAGATGCTCAAAAAAATATGGTTACATTTAGTATCGTATTGATTTTTGTAAATTTACTTTTCCTAGGAATGGGAGCATTACTTTATATTTATGCTTCTAGTGTAGGTATAGGTATTCCAGAAAAAACGGATCTACTCTACCCTACTATTGCCTTACAACATCTACCTCCTGCGGCTGGAATTGTATTCATTATAGGATTAGTAGCAGCAGCTTATTCTAGTGCAGATTCTGCTTTGACTGCATTGACCACTTCATTCTGTGTAGACATTTTAGGATTTGAGAAAAAGATGCTTAAAGAAAAAGAAGAATCTGATAACTACGATGATAATTTATTAGATGAAACATCTATTAGTGACACTTCTCAGTCTATGAAACGAACCAGAACATTGGTTCATATTGGATTTTCCATCTTACTTTTCTTCGTTATCATGATATTTTGGTTCATCAATGATGAAGCTGTCATTAAGCAAATATTCACTATAGCAGGTTATACTTATGGTCCATTATTAGGCTTGTACTTCTTTGGTTTCTTTACTAAACAGCAGGTACAGGATAATTGGACATGGTTGGTTTGCTTAGCTGCTCCTATATTGACCTTCTTCTTAAAATGGATTCTGGCGACTTATATAGGTTATAATCTGAGTTTTGAATTATTGATTCTTAATGGATTATTGACCTTTATTGGCTTGTTCTTTATTTCTTACTATGATCCAGATACTGCTGAAGTGGTGTAAAATATTGAGTAAAGCATTTCTCCTAAAAAACTCATTTTAACCGCAGAGTTTTTTAGGAATATTTTGCAGAGTTACACAGAGTAATTCGTTCAAAATAAACGCTGTGTAACTCTGCAAAATCACTCTTTTTATAACTCTGCGATTAATTATTAGCACCTATTTTATCCTCCTTAGGCCACGTTAACATATTACTAAAATTACATGCCTAATTCATTTTTTTCGCCTTGTTTGGCGTGAATATTGTGATAGGAATAAAAATATACATTATAATTTATTATTATTTATATTTGTATGAAATTCGTTTTTTCCCCTTGGTATGCTGTTTATACATTATAAATGATGTATATTCCTTGTTATAACAGATTACCAAACTTAATTTTTTATACCAACACATGGCTAAAATTCTAATAGTTGACGACGAGATAGCGATCAGAAGAACGCTAAGAGATATTCTTGAATTTGAAAAACACGTCGTTGACGAATCAGGCGATGGTTTGGATGGTCTCGCAAAAATCAAACGTAATAAGTATGATGTAGTGATCATGGACATCAAGATGCCTAAAATGGATGGTCTTGAAGCCTTGGATCGTATACAAATCTTATCTCCTGATACGCCAGTCATCATGATTTCTGGTCATGGAAATATCGAAACGGCTGTAGAAGCTGTAAAAAAGGGAGCGTTTGACTATATCTCCAAGCCACCAGATCTGAATCGTCTATTGATTACTATTCGTAATGCAATGGATAAATCTAGTCTGATTACTGAGACTAAGGTGCTGAAAAGACGAGTCAATAAAAATAAGACACAGGAAATTATTGGAGAAACGGAAGCTATCAGTAAAATCAAAACTACGATAGAACGTGTAGCTCCTACAGATGCTAGAGTATTAATTACAGGTAGCAATGGAACTGGCAAAGAATTAGTAGCTAGATGGTTACATGAATATAGCAATCGAAATAAGCAATCTATAGTAGAAGTCAACTGTGCAGCAATTCCAGCGGAATTGATAGAAAGTGAACTTTTTGGACATGAAAAAGGAGCATTTACTTCTGCACATAAACAGCGTATTGGTAAATTTGAACAAGCGAATGCTGGTACATTATTCTTAGATGAAATCGGGGATATGTCTTTGTCTGCACAGGCTAAGGTACTTCGTGCTTTGCAGGAAAATAAAATTACCAGAGTAGGTGGAGATAAGGAAATATCTGTGGATGTACGTGTGGTAGCTGCCACGAATAAAGAGCTTCGTAGTGAAATCGCCAAAGGTAATTTCAGAGAGGATTTGTACCATAGACTGGCAGTGATCATTATTCATGTGCCACCATTGAATGATCGTCGAGAGGATAT
Organism: Maribacter sp.; assembly: GCA_051275765.1. Taxonomy (GTDB): domain Bacteria; phylum Bacteroidota; class Bacteroidia; order Chitinophagales; family Saprospiraceae; genus JAHDCE01. The sequence continues at coordinate 4,255 of JBNMOV010000334.1, forward strand.
TCCTTTATTGGTGCAGTATTTCGTAGCGAAAGTGTGTGATGATTATGGAATGCCTCAGAAAAAGGTAGCACAGAAAGCTATCATTGCTTTACAAAATGTCAATTGGACAGGTAATATTCGTGAATTGCGTAATGTAGTCGAGCGTTTAATTATCTTGAGTGACAAGGAAATCACAGAAGAAGATGTGTATAGTTATGTGATGCCAAGTTCTTCTACAGAATCTCGTTTCCGTGAGTTCTTTGACAAGTTCAATAATATGAGTGAATTGCAGGAATTTATTGAAAAAGAATACAATAATTACAAAAAGGCTGGGAGCTAAAATTTAGCTTTCTACCCTATTACAAAGCCCCTTGAAATCTAGATTTCAAGGGGCTTTTACGTTAACGAACCTTATTCCAATTAATAACAATAATTCCCTAACTTAGAAATGAGGTACGGGATAGTTTAATACGCTTTTAAAACTACTTCACACTCACTTTTTTTTTAGTCTTATACGCAATTGAATAATATATTTCGTATTGGATATGTTTACTCATTAGTGAGATAACGAGGCACAAAACACAGTCGTAGCCATAGCTACGACGAGTATTTGTAACGAAGTAATCTTGCGAAGGAGTCCATTTATATACGAAAGGTATTATTCAATTGCGTATTATAAGTGATTTCCGCATTGCTGTTGGTGTGAAAACGATCGTCTATCGTCGCTCCTTTGGAAGTATTCGCTTCCAAGGTAATAACCAAATTTTCCAATTTTCCTAGATTTCATTCTTCAGATAAACCCTTCTTCAATATTTTTTCAGAAGAGACGAAAAAACGTCCTGCCTGCACATCATTCGAAGGTATTCTCATAGAAGACAATTGCTGTGATTTTCCATTTTGGTGATTTCTCCACATATAAACCGACATTCCTTCATAAGCTTGGCTGTTATCCCAAGATATTTCGAAACCCTTCGCAGGATCAACAATAGCGGGCAATATCAGTTTCAAGTCCTTGGCAGGTGTTTTGATAGCGGAAGCATAAGTCTCGCCATTACCCAATTGTACCTCTAGTTTGTAATTCGTATTGAGTTTCACATCACCCAATGCCTTACAAGTATAATAAGAAATACCATTATTTCTTCCCTAATTTTATCTCAAAATCAGTATTTACTTTCCCTGCTGATACGTCTAGAAGATTGTACTCGAAGATTACTTTCTTATCGTTTTTAAGGGTGATTCCATTCCCTTTTACAGATTTTAAATTTTTAGGTAAATAAACGATAGTTCTCATTTTAGCATCGCCAAACATTTCTTCCATACCATCTATACTGCCAGCTTCTTCTGTTTCATTAATTGTAAAAGTCATCACTCTTTTCAAGCATCTTTTTTTATAACTGAAACTTGTTTCTGTATCCACATTAGTCATTTCTTCATCTTGGCTATCCTTAACTAGAATTAGAAGTT
>JBNMOV010000335.1:0-5683 GCA_051275765.1 Maribacter sp.
TATGCTAAGGCGTAACGCGACTTTTACCGCCTTGCCTAGCACAAAAATATTTTATCAATTCCAGATACTTATTTATTCGCCACCCCTTAAGTACACTGTAAAGTAAGTAATATTAAGTTTTGATGGCTTCTTTTGAAATTTGGACATCGTTATTTTTCTCCACCGTAGCTAAGGCTACGCTGTCAAAAAATGCCTCGCCATATTCCAAAATAATCTCATCAAAATATTAAACAACTTACTTTACAGTGTATTAAGGACCAAGACAAATTAAAAAGGGCTTTGATATATCTGTATCAAAGCCCTTTTTATACCTTTGTGACATTTATTTAATAATTAAACAACAATATTGACAATGAAAAAACATGATCTAATTTCCACATTAATACTTTGCTTTTTTGCAACGTCACTAATAAATGCTCAGAGTGATGACTCAGACAAATCTAAGAAATTTCACATAAGAGTAGATGTAGGATATGGTTTTGGAGCTGGTATAAATTCTTCTGTAGGAGAATCAACCTTGGAATCTATAGGTTCTGAAATTACTAATCAAGGAGATGCTAATGAAAATAAATCAAATATTTATGGTTCTTATGGAAAAGGCTTGAATGCTACCGTTTCAGTAGGACATAAGTTCAATGACTTTTTTGGTGCAGAAATGGGTTTTAGCTACGTTTTAGGATCAAAGCAGACGACAAAGGATTTTTCTGCTGCTAATGGCAATTTTGATAAATCAGAAACATACACTAGACAGTTTAGATTGAAGCCAGCATTGATTTTTGAAGCAGGAAAAGGAAAAATAGTTCCTTTCTCTAGGCTAGGTTTGGTTATTCCAGTAGCAGGTGCATCATATGGAGAACGTGAATCTAATAATCCTGCAGGTTTGAGTCCAGCAGTACCATTATTATATCCAAACGCTGTTGCTTTTAGAGGAGAATCTGAAGCAAAAGGAAAATTTGGATTAGGTTTCGAAGGAGCCGTAGGAGCAAAATTTGCTTTGTCAGATAATATGGCTATATCTGCAGAATTGTTTTATACTGCATTAAGAGTAAAAAGAAAGAGCTATGAAGTGACAACAGCTGTTTTATTGGATGCAGATGGTACAGAAACTAATGTGTTAGCTTTATTGGCAATAGGAGAAATATTCCAGCACACAGAATATAAGGATGAAATTAACACTGCAGAAAAGGAAGCATATATCGTAGCATCAGGGAGTGATTATGGAAGTGAGGAATCTCCTGCATGGGAATTAAGAGAAGATGCCTTATTCAATGCAATAGGTATTAACGTTGGTTTTACGTATAGATTTTAATCTAGTACGAAAGTCGTACTAAGATAATTTTTAAAAGTGCTTTGGCAAATCTGCCAAAGCACTTTTTTATTACTCATTCCTTACCTTTGTAGCATGGATTTAAAGAACATCATAGAAGAAGTCATTCCTTTAGTAAAGGAAGTAGGAGCATTTATACGTGAAGAATCTGGAAAGGTAGCACTAGAACAGATAGAGCAGAAGTCTTTGAATAATCTAGTGAGTTATGTAGATAAGACGGCTGAAAAGATGCTGGTTTCTACATTGTCTAAGATTTTGCCAGATGCAGTATTCCTCACAGAAGAAGGTACAATAGAAGAAGGTGAAGGAGAATGGAAATGGGTGGTTGATCCACTAGATGGCACGACTAATTTTTTACATCAGATTCCTTTGTTTTCAGTGAGCATAGGACTGATGCAGGGAGATAAAGTAAAATGTGGCTGGGTGTATGACATCATGCACGATGATTTATTCTATGCTTGGAAAGATGGCGGTGCGTATCTCAATGGCAAGCCAATAAAAGTGAGTCAACAAACTGATTTTGAGCAATCGTTACTCGTTACAGGTTTCCCTTATGGTAATCCTGCTGCTATGAAACGATATGTGGATGTGTTTTATCATTTGATGATGAATACAAGAGGCGTTCGTAGATTAGGTTCTGCGGCGATAGATTTGGCGTATGTTGCTTGTGGGCGTTTTGAAGGATTTTATGAATATAGATTGAATCCTTGGGATGTAGCAGGAGGAGCGATTATTCTACAAGAAGCAGGAGGGACAGTTACAGATTTTGAAGGAGGTGACGATTATCTCTATGGAAAGCAGATCGTAGCAACAAATGGTATTATAGATAAAGAACTACTGCACGTAATTCAAGAAAAATTCCTTGGAGTTTCTTAGTGGTTTGATTTTTAGAATGAGAATAGTCAGTTTTTTGATTAAACGATGCACAAAAAGAGGAGTTATGTCTTAGCGTAATGAGCATTTTTTGAGCGAAGCGTAATCGTAAAACTGGCATTTTTAAATGAACTATTAAATTCCTAAGAAACCCTTATCTAAAAACAGTAATCCAATTTGCTTTTTTTGCTAATATTTTTGTATTGAAATCATTACAATTTTTGAGATGTAAAATTCTTAAATTATCTAATTGTAATAATTCTTCAGAAATATATTCTAATGGATTATTAGATAAATTAATTTCACTGAATTGTTTTATTTTTTCAATATCTTCTGTTTTTATTTGTATTAATTTATTATGAGATAAATTTAAATTTTTAATATTTTTAATATTTTTTAATTCTAGAATTATTTCTAATAAATTACTGTGTGATAAATTTAATTGAGGACTTTCTATTTTATTTAAAATATTTTTATCATAATGAGTATGAATAAATTTCCATCCTTTTCCGTAATGATTAAATAATAAATAAACTAATTCTTTTTTATTTATTTTAGTGCTCATTTTTTCATTTAAAATATCGTCAATTGAATATTCTTTATTAAAATCCTTTTTACTGAATTGGAGTAATTTTTCATCTCCTTTTTTCTTTAAAATATTTCGAGCTTTTAATCTAATGATTGTATCCTCATTCGTTACCATGATGAAATAAATCAGCGTAATTAATTCATTAGGCGTTTCATGATTTTCTAATAGTTGTAAGGCAAGTTCTTGGTTTTCTTTTTTAGATGCTAGTAATTTTTTGATATTATCAATAGCAGAAGAATTCAACTCTTTACTTACTTCATTTCTTTCTATTCCGAATATTTGAATAAACATTTCCTCATTAAGAAATACCCCTTTCCAATTTTCATTTATACTGAAATCATATCGTCCACTACCTACTAGAATATGCGTGTTCTCCATTGAAAACTGACGAGCCACGTTACTATTGTTTTGTAGAAGCTCTTGTTTTATACTGCTGTGACTTTGCTTGAATTTACCAACTAAATAAATATGCTTCATATCCTCCTTTTTTAGGTCTGATATAGGTTGAAGTAGTTTTTCTATAGCAGCCTTCTTGAACGGACGGAAATTAGTATTCAATAAACGAATAAGGTTTTTTCTATTAGTGATAGATTCAATATTCACAAATAAAGTCCACAGCCTTTGTCTTTCGTCGAAAGGGATCTTATCCCTATTCATCGCCTGAATGAAAGGAATGATAAGCTTTCTCAAAGAAATGTCTAAGACTAAATTCATTCCTTTAATCGCCGAAACCCTGTTACACCCTAATATTCCTAAAGGGAATGTTTGAATTGGATTCTTCGAAAAATCTAATGATTCCAATTGCTGTAAATGATGAAATTCAGTAGGTAAAAACCCTATCTGATTTTTTGATAAGTTGAATTCCCTTAATCGTCTAGCGCCAGCTATTGATGATGGGATCTCTTTTAGGTTATTATTTGAAATATTTAGTTTGGAAAGAGGAATTAAAAATAATTCTTCTGGTATTTTTTCTAATGAATTATTATTTAAAAATAAATAAGATAATAAATTGAAATTGGAAATATTTTCAGGTATTTTTTTTAATTTATTATGAGCTAAGTTTAAGTGATTTAATTTATCTAGTAATTCTATTTTTGAAGAAATTAATTCTATTAAATTATTACTTAAATCAATATATCTTAAATTGTGTAATAAATAAAAATCATCATTTATTAAATTAATCTCATTATGAGAAAAATCAATTTTTTTTAATTCTTTTAAATTAATATTTATTTCCTGAATCAAATTTTTATTTAAATTTAATTCTTTTAAAAATACTAATTTGTTTATTTTATTAGGAATATTATTTAATTCATAATTATTAATCGTCAGAGATTTTAATTCTTTTAAATTAAATATCCAATCAGGAATTTCATTCCATTGTCCATCACTTAAAAATAAAGCGTCTAAAGGTAAGTTTTTCATGGCTAAAGGAAATTCAGTCGTACCACAACCCATCATATTCAAAACCTTGAGTTGAGAGATTTGTAATATCCCTTCATTCAAGGTATCCATCCTTATTCCTTGAACAGAAAGGACAAGAAGATGCTCCAGTCCAAAAACCTCTTTAGGAATGCCCCTATGAATTCTAGCATCTAACACCAAGAACAAACAATTTTCTCCCATTTTTATTGCCTGTTCCAAAGAATAAGCTCTACTCCTAGAAGGAATACCACTCATGATTTTAGAAACGACACTAGAATTCAACATTTTGTAAGATATTTTTAGTCAAAAGGGTTAATTTTAAGCATACTCTGATACAAAAGTACATGCTTTATAGATAGATTGAAACAACATCCCTTTTGGAAACTCATTATTATTTACTTTCACATAAAAGTTGTCAAAGCATCCATTATATGAAATCTTATCTAGCCAAACATCATAAAACCTTTCTAGCGATTGGCGTTGTGGTCTTCATTGTATTATTAGGACTCGCTCCTATAGATAATAAAACCAACGCCAAAGACTTCCATTCTTCAGCAGAATTGACATACTACAAATCTCATGGTGTCAATCTAAAAACGATGGATATAGATACCAATTACTTCCCTACATCTAACCGATGCAGCGGTTGTCATGGTACAGATCCCAATAATTTTGGACAAGTAGATGCCAATGGCGTAGATGTGAATATTCACGATGATTGGCGATCTACGATGATGGCAAATTCTGCCAAAGATCCATTCTGGAGAGCAAAAGTAAGCCACGAAGTATTGACTAATCCATCTCATGCAGACGCTATAGAAACGACTTGCACCACTTGTCATGCTCCCATGGGACATTATAATGCGATGTATAATGGAGCGACTCATTACACTATTTCAGACATGATTTCTGATACATTAGGAATTGATGGCGTTTCCTGTGCTGCTTGTCACCAAATGGCTCCAGATAGTTTAGGTGTTCTTCATACAGGGAATTTGAAATACGATACCACAGGTGTTATTTATGGTCCATATGAAGATGTATTTCAAGGTCCAATGGGACTTTATGTAGGAGTAGAACCTATTTTGGGAGAACATATTAATGATGCAGGACTTTGTGCTTCGTGCCATACTTTGATTGTCGAATCAGTAGATCTAGAAGGAAATTCTACAGGGACGACTTTGGTAGAACAAGCGACTTACCACGAATGGCTCAATTCCAAATACAATTTATTGAATGTGACTTGTCAAGAATGCCATATGCCTCGTTTAGATGATTCTATCGTTATCGCAACAGGTTATGCTAATCTAGAAAAACGTTTCCCTTATGGCTTGCATGAACTAGCTGGTGCGAATACATTTATGTTAGGTTTAATGAAAGATAATAGAGAAATACTAGGAATAGATGCAGAAGCGATTCAATTTGATTCTACGATGGCTGCTACGCTTAGGATGTTGCAACAAAAAACA
>JBNMOV010000336.1:0-5641 GCA_051275765.1 Maribacter sp.
TCGATGAGTTGGTTGAAGAAGAATTGATTGGGCATTAGACATTGGTTGATTAAAAAGTAGACATTGGAAACGTGTAGGAGTATTTTCTTAAAGAAAAAATATCATGATTTTATTGAGTGAGTATAGTCTGGGGATGAAAAAATCTGCAGGAGTAACCTATCTCAATAAAATGGAAGATACTGCTAAGTTATTAGGAATTGATGTGATAAATTTTGAACAAGGAGATATTGAATCATTAAAAAGGAATCTCTTTTATCAACAAAATCTCAATAAAGACAAAAAAGTATTTTGGCTAGGATTTGTTCCTGAATATGATCAATATCAATTAGTCTATGAAGTCTTAAAGAAAGATAAATTAGAATTAATTAATACGCCAGAACAATTTTCAAAATCTGAATACTTCGATCAATTCTATCCTTTCATTAAGGATGATTCTATAGAAAGTGGTATTGCTTCTAATTTAGTAGAAGCGAAAACAATCGCTAATAAACTAAAATATCCTATTTTTCTAAAAGGAACAATTCAGTCGTTAAAAAATTTGGTTGGGATAATTGTGTTGCTAAAAATGAAAGTGAGCTGACCAATATTTTCAATAAGTTGAAATTAAAAAATGACTTTTCTTTAGGTAAAATTATTATCAGAAAATTTATTGAATTAAAGCATCATGAAATAGGAGGAAATGGAATTCCTAAAGCACATGAATATCGTTTTTTTGTATTGAATGGAAAAATACTAGATTACTCTTATTATTGGAATGGAGAAAATCCATTTAGACTAGATTCAATTGAGCGAGAATCATTAAAAACAATGGTTTTAGATGTTGCTAAAAAACTTGATGTTCCCTACATATCTGTAGACGTTGGAGAAACTATAAATGAAGGATGGAAAATAATTGAAATTGGAGATGGCCAATTCTCTGATATACGAAATATTTCACCACTAAAATTATGGAATTATATTAATCGCAATTAAAACAATCCCTCACTCATCTCACGAATACTCAAATCAATCTAACGAATAATAGTTGGCAATTGCATTAAGAAGTAAGTAGGCATACCTTTGGAATATCTAATTATAAAATTGCCTAATCCCTGGCCATGAGTTATTCCATCAAATATATATATCCTAAGTTTGGTATTTAGTATGCTATCATTAGCTTCTTTTGGACAAGAAAAACTAGCAAATGACTTTGATTTTCGTGCATTTTTGGAAAATGAAGCTGGTTATCATTTGAATAAAAATTCTAAATTATTTGAAAAACCAGATGCATCTTCTCCTCATTTAGATATTGAATCTAGTGAGTATTTCAAGGTATATTCACAAAATGAAGACTGGTATAAAGTGCGACTTATCGCCAATGGAAGTGATCTAGTTTCTAATGGCTATCTACCAAAGAAAAATGTGCGATTATTAGGAATTTATTGTGGTGACATGAATTCTGTTTACTATGATTTCCTCGATGTCAATTCAGATAGGACGATATTATTTTATATTAAAAAGTACCAAAAGCAAGATAAGATCGACACCTTGTCATTACGCAATTTATATCATGGTTTTAGAGTGGAAGAAATAGGTTCTACTGCTTTGAAAAATGGAGCATTTATTGCCAATTTTCAGACTTATAGAGAGAGCTGTCCTGGATTAACTTCTAATGATTTAATATTAATTACTAAAGAGCAAAAGTTGATTCATCTGACTAATCCTACTTCTACAGGAGAAGTAGGATGGAGTGAAATAGAAGATGTTTATTTGCCAGTATCTTTTGGAGATGGCAGTATAAAACTGGTTATTAATGGCGATAAGAAAAACATGGTTAGTTGGGAAACTGGCGACATCATGGAAATAGAAAATCCTAAGCAATATGGTATTCCTTTAAATCAATTAGTTATTAAAAAAAATGGGGATACAGAACCTCTTTTGGATGAGGATGGCAATGAGGTTTCAAACGATAATGGAGAACAGCAAGTCATTGAAACGACAAAGAAAACAACTATCTACCAATGGAATGGAACAGCATTAAATCCTGTCCAGATTATTTCAGAATAAATTCATTTAATTGACCTATTAATTCATCAATAATAGCAGGCTTTCGATATTCAATATCATTGATTTTTTTAATCCATTTTATTCCTTGAATCGCATTCGTTAAAAATGCACCTTGTGCTGCTATTAATTTATCTTTTGTAATTATTTGTTCTTTAAAAGATGCCTTATTATTTTCTACTAAAAATCGACGCATTGTTCCTCCTACACAGCCAGATTTTAATGGTGGCGTAATGATTTCATTTTGCATAATTAAAAATAAATTAGCACTTAAAGCTTCTGCTATTTGTCCTTTATTATTTTGAATTAAAACATCATCGTAATTATTTTTTTCTTTTTCTAATGCTGCTAAAATATAAGCTAAGCTATTTCCCGTTTTTAAATGGGAAATAGGATTTCCTGACAATAATTTATTCTCACTTATTCCTAGTGATAAACCTTTGTCATTCAAGGTAAAAGAAGAAGAACCTAAATGCGTTTTTTCTATTAAAAATTGGATAGAATTATCTTTTGGTGTGTATAATCCACCATCGCTTCTGAATATTGTTAGGCGTATTCTGTAGTTGCCTTTTTTATTGGTGAGTTTGTTTATTTCATTGCAAAAATGACTTCTCCTAGTCTCTCCTTCGGGGAGGCTAGGAGAAGTCATTTCCAGTAATTTCATCCCTTCATTCAATCTATCAAAATGATAAGACAAAAAAGGCATTTTCCCATTAAAAACACGAATGGTCTCAAAAAGAGAATCACCATATTTAAAGGCTCTATTATCTGCCGTAAAAATAGGCTGATTCGCAGGAATAATATTTCCGTTATAATTTAAAATATTCCTTATTTCTTTATCCACAATTTCACTTCTTTCACATAAGTATAAATCCTTTCTTTCTGACTATCATCCAAAACAAAAAAACTATAAGCATCTAATGGAAGAAAAATTTCATACATCATAAATTCTTCCAATAAATCCATTTCAACTGCTTTTTTTAATGCCTTGAGCATCGGATTTTTGACCTTCTTTTTCCTAATGGTTTTATATAGTATCATCAAGGATTCTCTATAAGGGGTCACTGTCAATAATTCCTTGGTGCGTACAACAACTTCTTCCTTATAATTAGGCTCAAAAAGATAAGCGGCCAGAGATAGTGCATAACCTTCCCAAACCTTATCCCTAATATCTATATTCACGGTATCCTTCGCAGGATTTGCAGCCACGATTGCCAATGGTTCAAATTCCCAACCTACATATTTGGATTTATTAGCCTGAGCAACTATACGAAGCATTTTTTCCACACTCTCATCGTTCCTATTAATAATAGACGCTTTAATAATATGCTCTAATGCTTCTTTTTTAGTCTTTTTACTCTGTACTAATATCTTTGCCATTCGTTCCCTCGTATCGAAAGCGATATTGTTACCATCTAATGATTTTTGATACCATTCTTTGGCTTTTTTAAGCTCATTTTCTTTTTCATAAGAATATCCTACCCTTGTCATCAAGTAAGTATCTCCAGGAAAAGAATCCAATAACACTAGATATTTTTCACGAGCTTCAGCATACATCATCGTATCCATTTCTTGCTCTGCCTTATTGAAATTGATGTCATTTTCGCCATACAATCTAAAATAAGTCGTCTTATTATTTCCGTTTACCTTCTGTCTGCAAAGGATATCTGGTAATGGTTCTGAACGTTGCAAAGGTGTAATCACCGTTTCATCCAAAAGTACGATATACTCTATTTTGGATGTATCCAATCTTACTTCTAAACTATCTAAGGTTTGTCCAAAAGTAATGGACATCATTGTAAGACAACAAAGAACTGTTGTAATAATTCTCATAATACAATTTTATCTAGAAGTTGTTCAAACACTACTTACTTAGCTGTAAAACTGATTTATAAAAGAATATTTCGTTCCAAAAACACTCATTTAGCGATGACTAAACTCCACTTTTTATGCCTTATCTTCTTTCACAATCCAATTTTTCGCTTCAAGCAGCAATTTTTAAATAACTTCATAAAACTACCTTTGAAAATACAGTATTTTTAAAGGTAGTTTTATGAAGTTATTATTAAGCAATATTCATTTCAGGTACATCTCCTTCAACAATTAATCTACCTTCTGTCGCTGCTTGAATTTCTGCTACAGATACTCCTGGAGCTCTTTCTATCAGCTTGAAACCGCCTTCCACTACATCAAGTACAGCAAGATTTGTGACAATCTTTTTTACACATCCCACTCCTGTAAGTGGTAATGTACATTGCCTTAGTAATTTCGATTCTCCTCTCTTATTCGTGTGCATCATTGCCACGATAATATTCTCAGCAGAAGCCACTAAATCCATCGCTCCGCCCATTCCTTTGACCATCCTTCCTGGAATTTTCCAGTTGGCAATATCTCCGCTATCAGAAACTTCCATTGCTCCTAATACAGTCAGTTGGATATGTTGTCCTCTGATCATAGCAAAACTAGTAGCAGAATCGAAAATACAAGCTCCTTTCATTGCTGTAATCGTCTGCTTTCCTGCATTGATCAAATCTGCATCCTCTTCTCCTTCAAAAGGGAAAGGTCCCATTCCTAAAATTCCATTTTCTGATTGAAATTCTACACCAATACCATCTGGAACATAATTCGCAATAAGCGTAGGGATTCCGATACCTAAATTCACATACCAGCCATCCTGCAATTCTTGAGCTATCCTTTTGGCTATTCCTTTTTTATCTAACATTTTAGTAATTAGTTGATTAGAAATTAGTTGATTGGTTGATTAGGCTCATTAGTTTATTTAGTTTATTAATTGAAATAATTACATTTTCTCTAATTATTCCAATCAACATCATCAACTAATCAGCCAATCAACTACTTAGTTCTCACTGTTCTTTGTTCGATACGTTTTTCGTACTTTTCTCCTTGAAAAATACGTTGTATGAATATACCAGGTGTGTGAATATAATTTGGATCCAATTCTCCAGGTTCTACTAGTTCTTCCACTTCTGCTATGGTTATTTTACCTGCCATTGCCATCAGTGGATTGAAATTTCTAGCAGTCCCCTTATAAATTAGATTTCCTAATCTATCTCCTTTCCATGCTTTTACAATAGCGAAATCTGCAGTAAGTGCAGCTTCTAAGATATGTGGTTTACCATTAAAAAGGCGAACTTCCTTACCCTCTGCCACTTCAGTACCATATCCTGCTGGTGTAAAAAATGCAGGAATTCCTGCACCTCCTGCACGACAACGTTCTGCCAATGATCCTTGAGGAATTAGATCTACTTCCAATTCTCCACTCAACATCTGGCGCTCGAACTCGTCATTTTCTCCTACATAAGAAGAAATCATTTTTTTGATTTGCCTTTTTTGCAATAATAATCCCAATCCGAAATCATCTACACCTGCATTATTAGAAATACAAGTCAGTCCGATAACATTGGCATCTACTAATGCAGAGATACAATTTTCTGGAATACCACAAAGTCCAAAGCCTCCTAGCATCAAGGTCATATTATCCTCAATACCCTCGATAGCTTCACGGGCATTAGCTACTACTTTATTCATAGGTTAGGTTGATTTTCATATACTAGACATTTAAAATAGAACATGCTTT
>JBNMOV010000337.1:0-5617 GCA_051275765.1 Maribacter sp.
GAGGTCCATCACTTTTTTTAGTAGTAACTGGTTTTACCACAGGAGGAATAGCTGCAATCTTTGTCGGACTGACTTTTTTTGTTTGCTTTTTGGCTATCGTTTCATTGAGAGTCTTTGTTTTTATAGGCGTGGTCGTCGTTGTTTTGGTAGCGGCGGTTTTCCTGTATTTATCTAGCGGATCGGGACTTTCCTTGTATTTATCCATAAGATTGGGGCTTTTCTTGTATTTATCCAGCGGATTTGGTATATTATTAATGATAGGCTGCTGACTAGACAATTTATCAATCGCAAAACCAGAAGGAATAGAAGCTCCTATATGACCTTTTTGGGTAGAAAGAAGGTTCATTAATCCAGTTGTATCCAGGTTTTGATTTTTTACTTGCTTACCAATTACACCAAGAACCAATGGCATACAAAGCTTGATCAATGATGCAGCAGAAGTCCGTGGTGTACCACTGAAACTACTGATAGCATCAGTGAGTATCGTTTTTTTGTTACCTAGAAATTTATTAGCTAATACATCCCCCAAACTCATCAATGAGTTGGTAGAACTCCCTCCACTGAAAAGTCCTGTGAGATAATTGAGCATGCTTCCATCATGATTTCCTAAGTTGATGGTTTCCATGATGCTATCTGCACCTATTTTATCTGTTGCCTTTTTTACGAATACACTTAGGATAGCAGGTAGGGTAGCATCGAGTGCGGATTGTACTTTCTGAGGATCCTCTCCTAGGAATTTACTCAGTTGACCAGTCAGGCTAGAGCCCAACTGATACTTCAATAAGTTCAATAGATTCATTTTGTAGAATTATGGTTTTCTCTAAAAATCAAAGTTACCTGCTATTAATATTTCCATTTTGACATAGGTATCTATGTACCTATGTTCTCCCTCAAAATGAGAAATCAACAATGTATCTTTGTTAAACTAGTTGTTGTGCTTGGGTAAAGGGATGATGTAAATTTATTATCCCATCATTACCAAGGGGTAAAAATTAATATATGTTTTATGCAACAAGTGGTTTCTGCAAATGAATTTAATGCTTTTTTAGATAAAAAGCTAAAAAATAACGCCTTATACTGATGATATAAGGCGTTATGTTTAAAATTGACTAAGGAAAAGTGGTCTTTTTCTATTCTATAAAGTACAATTTTACATTTTTGTTTCCTTTCGTTGCTTTATTACTCATCCTTTTAGTATCCATACCTAGAGCTGCTAATGAAGACTTAATAGAATCGGTAGCTTTGGAATCTCCTTCCAATTGAATGCCAAAATCACTATACACTTCTAGCAATGCAGCGATATTACTAATTTGTCTATCACTGCCGTCTAAATCGAATCCAGTTTTCATATCCATCTCGTCAGCATTCATAAATGTGACGATCTTTTCTGTAGTAGAACCTTCTGCAAATGCGATTTCCTTTCCTCCAGGGAGCGTTACAGATTTCAATCCTTCGTCTTCCTTGGTTTCTGTATCAGGAACTGGATTGTCAGTTAGAGTAGTATCTATATTTACTGTAGGATGTTTAGTAGTATCTGTTTTAACATTATCTACATTACAACCATTATTCAAACCAATATATCCAATAGCTAATCCAAATAAGAAAACAGGTATATACCATTTCTTAATAGAAGATTTATTTTCCTGACTCATTATTGTACGGTATTTTTCTTTTTAGAAAATTCTACATTTTTATCAATAATATGACCTGGACGACTCCATTTTGGTCTTTCTTTTTGATCAGCATCTGCCACTTCCTTAGTTTCTGGTTGAGGATGCTTAGCGAATGGATCTGTAGGTTTCAAGCCTAGCATATCGAACATTTCCAAATCCTCATAAATATCTGGATTAGGTGTAGTCAATAATTTATCGCCTGCAAAAATCGAAGCAGCTCCAGCCATAAAGCAAAATGCTTGTCCTTCGCGACTCATCGTCGTTCGTCCAGCTGAAAGACGGACAGTTGTATGTGGCATCACTATTCTCGTTGTTGCTACCATACGAATCATATCCCAAATTGGAATAGGTTCCAAATCTTCCATTGGCGTTCCTTCTACAGAAACGAGTGCATTAATAGGCACAGATTCTGGCTGAGGACTAAGGTTTGCTAAAGTTAATAGCATTGCACAGCGATCTTTAATGCTTTCGCCCATCCCTATGATACCACCAGAACAGACTGTAACACCAGATTTTCTGACGTTTTTAATCGTTTCCAATCTATCCTCATATCCTCTAGTAGAAATTACTTTTTTATAGTATTCCTCAGAAGTGTCGATATTGTGATTGTAAGCATAAAGTCCTGCATCAGCAAGTCGTTGTGCTTGTTTTTCTGTCAGCATACCTAGTGTACAACATACTTCCATGCCTTCTTTATTCACAGCACGAACCATGTCAACTACTTGGTCAAATTCTTTTCCATCCTTCACATTTCTCCATGCTGCACCCATACATAAACGGGAAGAACCAAGGAGTTTTGCACGTTTTGCCGCAATTTCTACTTGCTTCAAGGACAACAATCCTTCATTTTCTACGCCAGTATGATAGCGTGCTGCTTGTGGACAATAACCACAATCTTCCGGACATCCACCTGTTTTAACAGATAATAATGTACTGATTTGTACCTCATTGTGATTATGATTGGTACGGTGAACCGTTGCTGCTTTATAAACTAAATCCAGTAATGGTGAGTGGTAAAGTTCCACTACTTCTTCTATCTTCCAAACCTTCTGCTCTAGCATAGTATAATTTGATTTTTTCAATTGATTGCCAAGATACGATTTTTCGTGAATCCGATATATCTAGCTCTATTGTTTCATTGCTCTATTGCAGAATATATCCAATTTTCAATCAACTAATTTTTAGTGTTTAATGTCCAATTACTAACTTCCATGTTCCGATTTCCAAGCAACTGATTCCCAAGCTCCATCGAGAGCAGCTATAATCAATCCATAGACCTTTTTTAGTTGCTCATCTGTGATACAGTATGGTGGTAAAACATAAACTACATTTCCTAGAGGACGAAGCAAAATGCCATTTTCCAAGAAAAAATGATAGAGTTTATCTCGAATATCATTAAAATAAGAAGTATCAGCATCTGTCTTAAATTCTAAGGCGATGATCGTTCCTCGTTGTCGGACATTCTCTGCCATAGGATGCTGCTCTAATTCCTTTTTGAATACGGCATGAGATGCTACGATACGCTGAATATCTTGCTGTGTTTCTTCTCTTTCAAATAAATCTAGACTGGCTAAAGATGCTGCACAGCCGATTGGATTTCCTGTAAAAGAATGTCCATGAAAAAAGGTTTTCTTTTTATCATCAGACCAAAAAACATCATAAATTTCTTGCGTACAAGTCGTTAATGAGAGGGGAAGAGTGCCTCCTGTCAATCCTTTGGATAAACAAGTAATATCTGGCTTATTTTTCAGATAATCTGAAGCAAACATTTTACCTGTTCGATAAAATCCAACCATCACTTCGTCAGCTATACAAAGGATATTATTATCATGACAGATTTGTATTAATTCATCGAGTGCTTCTGGTTCATACATGATCATTCCACCTGCTCCTTGAACCAATGGTTCAAAAATAAAACAACAAACTTCTTTTGTTTTAATAATGTTTTTTAATTGCTCAACTGACTTTTTGAAATTATTTTCAGTAGGGGCTAAAATCCTTTCTACCTCAAACATTTTTGCTTTAAAAGGGTCATTAAATCCATCCTCAGCACATGTTGACATCGCCCCAAAAGTATCTCCATGATAAGCACCTTCTAATGCAATTATTGTTTCCTTTTTAATGTCTTGATTATAATGAAATTGAAGACACATTTTTAATGCGACTTCGATAGCTGTAGAACCATTATCTGAAAAGAATACCTTGGATTGGTGTGGTAAATAATTGAGGAGTCGCTCACATAATTCAATTGCTGGAGGATGCGTAAATCCAGCGAAAATGACGTGCTCTAAAGTCGTTAATTGTTCATAAATCTTAGTGGCTATATAAGGATGAGCGTGACCATGAACATTCACCCACCAAGAAGAAATCGCATCTATATATTCATTATCATCGCCATCATATAGTAAAGATCCTTTCGCTTTTTTGATAAGAACAGGATCGCCTGCCGTTTTCATTTGTGTAAAAGGATG
The DNA here is from genome assembly GCA_051275765.1 of Maribacter sp. GTDB lineage: Bacteria > Bacteroidota > Bacteroidia > Chitinophagales > Saprospiraceae > JAHDCE01. The sequence goes on from JBNMOV010000337.1 coordinate 4,145, forward strand.
CCAAATATATGCTTTATCTTTTTCTATTAAATTCATAGGATATTTATTGAAACCGCATCGCTTTGGTAAACCTAAAAAAGGTTTACCAAACGTACTTGGTTTAAAATACTTCCTGCATTTATTTCCTCTAAATGCGGTATTTCTACATAATGATTAATAACTCCATGAGACATTTTTTTAATAATATCCCTAGAAGCAATATTAGGTTTGCCCATAAATATTAATGTGTGAATAGGAATATTTAATTGTTGTAATAATCGAATGCTAGAAAGCGTATGATTAATACTACCTAAATAATAATTCGCTACTAAAATAACTGGGATATTAAACTGTTGGATAACATCCAAAACGGTATCTTTATCATTAATAGGAACTAATAAACCGCCTGCTCCTTCTATGATTAAATGATTATTGGTGTGAGGTATTTTGAAATCATTTAAGGATATTTCTACACCATCTACTTCTGCGGAATAATGAGGCGATGCAGGCGTATTTAATCTAAACCTTTCTGGATGGATAATTGTCTTTTGATTAGAAATTAACTCTCTAATTTTATCTGAATCTGAATAGTGTAAATCTCCCGATTGTATAGGCTTCCAATAGTCCGCTTGCATAGCTTCTACCAAAAGAGCTGAGGCAATGGTTTTGCCTACTTCCGTACTGATTCCTGTAACAAAATATGTTTTCATCATCAATTATATTACGTTTTAGGTAATTTGAATAATAGATATGTTCAGATTGGCGAACTTACGAAGAATAGACGGAAAGAAAAAAATATAGGCAGAGGTGAAGAGGTGGTAGGAAGTTATATGATATTCTAGTGACGAAGATTAAGGTTTAGACCTTTGGGATTTTTAAAATCCCAAAGGTCTAATGTTGTCTGGCTTTACTACAATCCTGGCCAATTACCACCTACTTTTTTAGGATAACCTGGATCTATAGCTGCTGCTTCCATATCATATCTAATGTATTCGTTTCCCTTGAAAAGGTAGTATTTCTTATCATTCCAATTGAGAACGGCATCCACAGAATCCCAAGGGATTCCCTTCCAACCAAAATTGATATTTAAGGGATAGCCTTGTTCTACTTCCTGTGTGTAGAGGTCGTATTTGATGTATTTTTTGCCTTTGAACAGGTATAGTTTGCTGGCTTCACGCACGCACGCAGCATCTATATTAGACCAATGGAAACCAAATTCCTCCCTGAATGTTTTGGGATAACCAGGTAGTGCCATGAGATTTTCTGTATCATATTTTATCACTTCATTATCTTTAAATAAGACAATTATTCCCTGTTCCCAAGCAGCGGTAGCATCAATGCTCGTCCAAGTGACGCCAGGCCAGTTATTGCGAATAGCCTTGGGATAATTGATGTCTGGTCTAAAGGCAGATATATTGTATCTGGTATAAGTTCTGTCCTTGAAAAAGAAATAGTTTTTGCCATCGCCTCTATTCACGGCTGCTGTTACTTCTA
>JBNMOV010000338.1:0-5583 GCA_051275765.1 Maribacter sp.
TAGCAGAGAATAATATTAAAAAATAAATAGTACTTTTCATTATAGGTATTTTTATCTTTTGTGATGTAAATCTGTGACACATTGAGTTGAAAACTATGAGTCAGTATTCTACATATTGTAAAAATTACAAAGTATCTGTTTTACGTTCTCCATACTATAGTCGCACACTACTTAATTTTCAGAAGGGAAAAGTATTTCTTCATTTTCAATAACTTGAAACGCCTCCTCCCAAGTACCTTCATTAAAAGTGGCGATAGTATCCAAATATATTTCATCTAAGACTGATAAAATACCTGATGAGGAGTAAGTTTTATTATTCTTATCATACACTTTCAATTAATCATCTTTTATTGACTTCCTCAATGTATCTCTCGACATAAGATGACCTTCTTCAAAGCGATAAATATTCGTCATTTTAATCAAGCTAGAATATCTTTATTGATCAAGATACACCTGTATTTCTTGACGATTAGGATCTAATTCTAATTGATATTTCTAATACGTGGTTTCTATCTATGCTACCATAATACTTGCAAAAAAAACAGCCAAACATTCAATAATATGGTTCTTTGACAAATGTCGTAAAAAAGATGTGAGGTGAACAAATACCTCACATGGCGGAGCTTGAAAATCAGGCAATTGCCGTTGCAGTGTGTTTGACCACCTGCAACTTTCCACGACATTTGTCAAAGAACCAATAATATTAATGCTTCCATTGATTTTAATTTGTTCACAAGTTCAAGCAATTCGCTTACATAAAACATAAAATGAATAGCGTAATTGAATCAGTAAAAATACGTAGATTGAATGAGTTTGTAGCGATAGTCCTATATATTAGAATCATTCTATAAACCTCCTCATCTTAAAATCTATCTACTTCCAAGCACTTCTATGACAAAAACCCATTGTAAAAGCCTTACATTTGTTCCATCAATTTTACATAAAAGATTAGTATGGAAACCACTTTTGAAAATAGGATAGACAGAAGCAAATCAGCAGAGTTATTTGAAGAGGCAAAGCAATATTTTCCTGGAGGCGTAAATTCTCCAGTAAGAGCTTTCAAATCTGTTTCAGGACCACCATTATTCATTAAAAAAGGATCGGGCTGCGTCATCACAGATGAGGATGATAATGATTATATAGATTTTTGCTGTTCTTGGGGACCATTAATTTTAGGACATGATAATGCTAAGATTCGCGATTTCGTCATAGAAACGGTGAAGCATGGAACATCTTTTGGAACACCTAGTCGATTGGGAAATATGCTGGGAAAACTGATCTTAGATAATAATAGATTTATTGATAAGATTCGATTTGTTAGTTCTGGTACAGAGGCAGTTATGTCTGCTTTGAGATTAGCAAGAGGTGTAACAGGCAAGACAAAAGTCATCAAATTTGAAGGTTGCTATCATGGTCACGTAGATTCTTTACTTGTGAAAGCTGGTTCTGGATTAGCCACTTTTGGTGTAAGTACTTCTGCTGGTATTCCTCCTTCATTTGCAGAGGAAACTTTGGTTATTCCTTTGAATGATAGAGAAGCATTGACTACTGTATTAGAAAAACATGCACACGAAACAGCTTGTGTCATCATAGAACCTGTTCCTGCTAATAATGGCTTATTATTACAAGACAAATCGTTTTTGGAATGTTTACGCTTGAAGTGTTATCAGCACGATGTTTTGTTGATTTTCGATGAAGTAATTTCTGGTTTTAGAGTCGGATTCGAGGGCGCAGCTGGTTATTATGGCATCCAACCAGATATTATCACTTATGGAAAAATCATAGGGGGTGGAATGCCTGTTGGAGCTTATGGTGCTAGTCATGAAATCATGTCGCATATTGCTCCAGATGGTCCTGTATATCAAGCAGGTACACTATCTGCTAATCCTGTCGCCATGTCTGCCGGTTATGCAGCTATGCAGCAACTTTTAGAGCCTGGATTCTATGAATCGATGGAAGAACGTACTAAAAAATTCGCAGCTGCTATCAGCAGTTATGCAGACGAAAAAGGATGGGAATTGACGGTTCCTAGTATTGCTTCTATTTTCTGGCTTTGTTTCTCTAAAGATCGCATTACTAAATCTTCTCAGATTGATGCGGCTGAAATGGAAAAATTCAAGGTATTGCATCATGAATTATTACAAAGTGGTATATATCTTGGACCTTCTGGTTATGAGGTAGGATTTATTTCTGCAGCTCATGATGATGCTTCATTGGCGAAAGCATTGGAAGCGATGAAGAGAGGATTGGACTTAGTTTTTGGTTAAAAGCCATCTTATATTTTGAATAATTGCCCTGTAATTGTAGATTACAGGGCAATTGTTTTTTACCACGTATTTCTCCTTATACTTCCATGAAAAATTTATCACTCCCCTTTCAATTAGCATTCATATTATTACTTTCCTTTCAATTCAGTTGTGCTTCTTCAAAAGATCAATCGAAAGCAATAAAGAATTTGAATGAATCTCCTGAAAAAGTAATGATGACTGTTTTCAATTCAGCAAAAAATAAGGATTTCAAATCATTGAAAAGATTATTGCCACCAGAAGGAAAAGGAAGTTGTGATGGAGATTGTAAAGCTTTATGCAATCCAGATAATGAGGCGATGAAGGAAAAACGAGGTCATAATTATATCACATCAGCTGAATTTATCAAATTTTTCTCTAATGCTAAAGTTATAGGAGAAACTGAAATCAAGAGGAATGCTGCTAAAATTCAATTTACTTTTGGGGATAATAATCAGCAGGATGAAGTGATGAATATGCAGAAGATTGAAGGTAAATAGTATTTGAAAATCTTTTAGCACTAGATTTAAAAAGTATGATATACTAACGCTGAACAGTGTTAGTATATCATACTTTTTAGAATAGAATACGCACCATATTTCCCATGATGCGTAATAGAAATTGATCTTTTTAAAGCCTTATTTTTATAATAAAGAATAGGAACACCTCTTGTTGTTTTTTGAATAATTAACTCCGTACGATTTAAAGTATTCTTTTTAGCAAAGTCATTTAATACTTGATCGTACATATAATTACTTTGCTGCTTACTGTTATTTTCTAAGAGTTGAAAGATAGAAGAATCTATCTCAGCCTTATTTATTATTGCAGTACTAAAAATGTAATTAGTATTAATTAAAGTGCTTGTTTTCAAGGTTATCTTATCAATCTTAACTTGACCATTTTTTGAATTATCTAAGCTACATTCAATTTTTGTAGGATTAAAAAAACGATCGCCACCAGCTTGAATAAATACTTTATAAGCACTTTCTTTCATACTCCATAAATGCCAGACAGTGGTGAACGGATCAATAGAAGTAGTGATAATAGACTGTTCTTTTTTGGTAAATATTTTTTCCAAAAAACGAGGTCTTTCCCAATTAGTAGATCGCTTTGTTTCCTTAATATCTACGATGTCATTTCCGACCATTATTTTTCTGCAACTTTAGTATTAATTACTTCTAAAGCAGCTTTTACATTCAACATTTTATCCATTGAGTCATTGTCTAATTCAATGTCGTATTTATCTTCGATGTCTAAAATAACATCCACTAAATTGGCTGAATTTATCTTTAAATCATTGATAAAATCAGTATCTTCGTTTAAATTTTCAAACGCTTCTTCGTTTTGAATATATGGTTGAACGATCGCTTTTAATTCGATGATCATTTGTTTCTTATCACTCATTATTGTTGGAATTTTTTAAATATTAAACAGCCGTTTACATCACCAAAACCAAAACTAGCTTTTGCGACGATGTTCACTTCTTTTTCAATTAAACCTCGAGGTATTTTGTCTTCAGAAATTAAGGAAACTATTTCTTCGTTGATATCTTCACAATTAATATTTGGAAAGATAAAATTATGGTGTATTTGTAAAACACTTGCGACACTTTCTATCGCTCCAGAAGCAGATAAACAATGTCCAATCATTGATTTTAAAGAATTGATATAAGGGAAATCATTTCCTTTTAAATCTAAGGCTTTAGACCAATTATCTATTTCTGTAAAGTCTTTACTCGTAGCTGTTAAATGTCCATTGATCGCATCAATATCTTTCGCTACTATGTTCGAATTAACCAAAGCATTTTTAATGCAGCGTTGGACAGCTTCCGAATTAGGTGCGGTCATAGAACCTTCGTTTCTTTGTCCGCCAGAATTCACTTCACCACCCAATATTTCAGCATATATAGTGGCGTTTCGTTCTAATGCACTTTCCAATGATTCTATGACCATTGCTCCAGCTCCACTTCCTGGTACAAAACCAGAAGCAGAAGCACTCATGGGTCTAGATCCTGTTTCTGGAGATTCATTATGCTTGTAAGTCATCACCCGAAGTGCATCAAATCCACCCCATAAATAAGGACCATGGTCGCTCGTACTACCAACAATCATTCGTTTGGCTCGTCCAGCTTTTATTCGATCAAATCCCATCAATATGGCTTCTGTGCCAGTGATGCAAGCTGATGAATTAGTTGTCACTTGATTACCTAAACCTAAAATTCCGCCAAGATAGGCACTTACTCCGCTTGCCATCGTCTGAATAACTACTGTACTTCCTAAACGCCTTACTTTTTTATCATCTAACTTATAAATGGCTTCTCTGAATTTCTCCACGCCAGAAGTTCCAGCTCCGAATATCGTTCCGCTTTCATCGTCTGTTTTATCTGTTATCGAAAGACCTGCATCTTTCCACGCATCCATTCCTGCCATACAACCATAAAGTATACCAGAGCTATTGAAATTTCTTAGTTGAAGTGCTGTAAAGTAGTTTCTTTTTAATTCTTCTGAAACCTTTGGAATACCTCCAATACAGCAAGAAAAACCTAATTCTTTTAAGGTTTCGTAGTATTCAATTCCAGAAGTTCCGTTTTTCAGTGCATTCGTGAAACTCTCTAGCCCCACTCCATTGGGAGAAACAACACCAAGACCAGTTATTACAATTCTTTTATCCATATTAATTACTGAGATTACACAAGATTATAGATTTTAAACTAAAACACCTTAGATTTTTAAAACTCCTGTAAAAAGACGCTAGACGCTAGAAAAATACTGGTCTAGCGTCTAGTGTCTAATAGCCTCGCATATTTTAATCAATTTATTAATATTATCAAATGCATAACATCAATTAATTACTGCATCATTCCAGCTATTTTTCCTCTACAAACCAACTCTCCTTTTTCATTAAACATTTCTACTTTACACTTCAATTTATTGAACCTAAAATACTCCTTTACGCTCTTTACAGTCACTTTCTCCGCAGGAAAAACAGGTTTAAAAAAATTCATTTCTGAAGAAGTTAAAGCAATTTTTATTTCATTAAATGGATTTTCTGATTCGCTCAAAAGATAAACCCCAAATGAAACCAACCCTATCTGAGCCATCGTTTCCGTTAAAATAACACCTGGAGTAACGGGATTATTTTTAAAATGACCTTTATAAAAATCGTGTGTAGCATCATAAGTATACGATCCAGTAATACCATTTTCGTCTACTTCCAATATTTCATCCACAAAAAGGAATGGGTGTTCGTAAGGGAGTTTTGCTATTATTTCTTCGAATGCCATGTTGGTATTGACTTA
>JBNMOV010000339.1:0-5578 GCA_051275765.1 Maribacter sp.
CTAATAAAACCATACGGCATTCACCATTTCGTGAATTAATCAAAAGCAGATACTATGGAACAGCCAATATTCAATATGTTGAGGGATAAGGAATTAAATGAACAAATGAGAACTCAAGGATATTTAGTCCTTCCCTTCCTTGATGAACATGAAATCCAATTATTCAGACAATTACACGATAAGCATCATAAAAACCCTCCTCCTGCTTTTTATAATTCCTATTTCTCAACGGATATTGAATACAAGAAAGAAGTTGAGAATTTGGTAAAGCAATATTTTGAGCAAAAAATGACTCAATATTTTCATAATTGTATCATTATGGGAGGTATGTTTGTTGTAAAACCTCCCCAACAAATAGAACATTTCCTTCCTCATCAAGATTGGTCATTTGTAGATGAAGAAAAAAGTTTGTCCCTCAGTATGTGGAGTCCTTTACAGGATGTGGATGATAGGAATGGAAACCTCAAAGTACTGAGAGGAAGCCACGAATTTTTGAAAACTATTAGAGGTTCTGGAACGCCTAATGTTTATAAAGGTCATAGAGCTATCATTGATGAGTATATGGTTTCTGTTCCCTTAAAAGCAGGAGAAGCACTTTTCTTTTTCAACAATCTAGTTCACGGATCACCACCAAACACTAGCAATCATAGCAGAATTTGTCTAGGTTTAACTTTACTTCCCAAGGAAAAACCTTTACTTTATTACTATATTGACCCTGAAGATAAGGAGCAAAAATTAGAACAATTTTCGGCTACTGAGTCCTTCTATATTAATTATGTTCATCAAAGAGGCAGCAGACCAACTGACTTAGAATCCTTGGGTATTATAGATTTTGATTTCCCCGTATTAACCGAAAGCGAGCTAATTGAGAAAAGTGAAGTCATGAATCCTAACAAACAACTTTCTTCAAAGAAAAATCCTGAAAGAATGGATAAAAGTTTGGGGCATATTATTAATCAATTCAAAAAATTATGTGGGATCAGCAAATAATGAAGGATGAAAAACTGCAAAAAATATTGCAGGAAGAAGGAGTTGTTAGCTTTCCATTATTATCTGAAGATGAAATCAAATTTCTTTCTGATTACTTTGTCGAAAAACATCCTGACAAAAGTGCTCCTCTATATCATCATGGTTTTTACAATTGTATATTTTCTTCTGATTATCAATTCAAATCTGAAATCCATCAGACTGTAAAGAAGATATTAGAGCCTAAAATTATGGAAATCATCCAAAATTTCAGGTCACTTCTTTATGTAATGCAGTTGAAAGGAACAGGACCAAATACAGAACTAGGCATTCATCAGGATTGGAGTGTCACAGACCCAGATCAGCATAGAACTTATACCCTTTGGATTCCTTTATTGGACACAACTGCAGATAATGGAGGCATGTATGTATTCAAAAAAAGCCATCTTATGACTCATAATTACAGAGGTGGCAACATTGACTCTCCTTATGCCAAAGTATATGATTTGGCCATGAAAAATATGGAGCCTTATTTTGTCAAAGCGGGTACTGCTGTCCTCATAGATCAGGCTTTATTACATTATACACCTCCCAATATTACTGAAAATTATCGCATTTCATTATTAACTGTACTCACTCCTAAGGATGAAAAAGCACATCTTTATTATGTCAATAATAACGGTCAAACCCAACAATTAGAAAAATATGAACAACATGATTTATTCATGCTTGATTATGATGATTTTCTAACTGAAAAAAGCCTAAAACCTAAAGGGAAACTAGTAAAGACCATAAAGGATTTTGAAGTAAAACATTTTACTCCCGAAAGTTTTAATGAACGGCTTAATCAAATCAAAGGTATCAAAAAAAGAGGTTTTCTACACAACCTCTTTCATCGTTTAAAATCCTAATAAATGCGGATAAAAAATACAGTAAAATTATTACTTATTTGGATTATTATAATTGTTGTACTCTTAGAAATATCGCTAAGATTGTTAGGTTATCAACCCATGCAAATACCTTATGGTTTCCTTCAATCTACTCCCAAAAACGCTATGGTTTCTGACAGTATTTTAGGAATGACACTTAATCCGGGAAAATTTAATGTGACTATTAATCATGAATTAAAATATACCGCTACACACTTAACTTCCCGTGAAAGAATTACTTATAAAGCTGACAGTAGTCATTTAAACAGTATTTTTATTTATGGCTGTTCCTACACTTATGGAACGGCATTTTCATAAAAAATATTTCCGTCGTTTCAGGTCTTTATTCATCTGAAATTAAGAGAAGATTGGGTAAAAAACTTTACGAATCAAACTTTAATATCACATTGTGCATATGTGTCAGGTGAACAAACACCTGACACGGCGAAGAAATTAAGGTTTTCATTTTTATGAAAATGCCGTTCACTTATGGCATGGGTGTAAATGATGATGAATCATATCCTTATTTAGTGGATCAACAAGTAAACAATTATAAGATATACAACAAAGCAACACCAGGATACAGTACTGTCCAAAATTTATTACAATTTAAAAAAGACATTCAAATAAAGAAGCCTACGATAGTTATCCTGTCTTATTACAATTTCCATGATGAACGTAATATTTTTTCTAGGAAATATCGTTCAAAATTGTACAAAGGTCTGAAATCTAACCCAACGTTATACCGTGATATAAAAAACAATGTATATAAAGAATGGAATCACCCATTTATTAATTCTAAAACAGGGGAATTAAATTATGTCAATGTTAAAAATATCTATAAACCATTTCCTTTTTCTGAATATTCTGCATTAATTAATTTATTAGAAGAATCCTATAATCAATATTTATATGATGAAGAAAATGCAAAACATATCAGTCAAAAACTCATCTTAGAAATGTCCGAAATATCTGAAATGAATGGTATTCCATTCTATCTTGCATTAATGGAACACAATACTCAAATCATTGAAAATTATTGCAAAGAGAATAATATCAAAACACTTGATGCTTCTCTGTCATTAGAACAAGAAGGATATAGAAATACTCCTTACGACATGCATCCTAGTCCCTTAGCACATTCAATTTACGCTAAAAATCTACACGATTTTTTTAAAAGTAAAGATGGATTAAAAATAGCCAACTGATTATAGCAAATATTTAATCGTTTAGCGTTTGTTAAGAATTTAGTGACTCGTACAAAATGACATTTTTTTGATTATACTTCGTTCCAAAAAAAATCACCACACTACGGTATAGCTCCGTTTATTCTGCCTCGTTTAATTAAAAAAATTGGGCATGTTTAATTTTCCCTAAAAAGTAGTTGACACTTTTATCTTTTTAGAAATAAAATATATTTAATTATAAGTCATTTGTTATCAAGTACTTATTGTCTAATTGAGCGTAAAGAAGCACTTTAATTTGCCATTAAGAAGTGTCAACTACATTTTTAAACATGCCAAAAATTGACTATTTTTCTTCTAAAAACTAAACTCAATAATAAACTCTTAAACATTATTGCTTATATTTCCATTTTAAATGTCGTAATTCCAACTTGAACCAATTGCTTAATAAAGAGCAATTTCAGCAAAAAATGAATTATTATGAGTATCTATTTAAATAATCCGTGGAAACCTGTTAAACACACTATTATAAAAAGTGAGGAAACGACTAATACTATCCATGACCTTGGATACCAAGTTTCTCCTTTTTTAGACGAAAGTGCACTGAATGAACTTAGGCAATTATACGATAAAACACACCAGATAGATGATAAGAAAGGTGGCATGTTTTATAGTGTATATTCTAGAGATCTTGAATACAGAAAGAAGGTACATGATGAGATTGGACGGATTATCCAACCTTCATTAGATAAATATTTACAGGATTACAAAGTCATTATCAATTCTTTTGTAATCAAAGCACCTGGACCTAAAAGTGAATTTCATTTACACGCAGATACCACAGGTCTTGATGAAAGAAAGCATTCCGCTCTCAATGTATGGATTCCACTCATTGATGTGGACAAAGACAATGGAGCGTTGGCTTTAGTGCCAGAAAGCCATAAATTCTTTACTCCGTATAGAAGTATATCATTTCCTGCTCCTTTCGATCACATCCAATCCACTGTTAAGAAATACTTGGAAATAATTCCTGTTAAAGCAGGAGAAGCATTAATATTCGACAATAGAATGTTACACAATTCTCCTCCTAATACAAGTAATGAAACCAGAGTTGCTATCGTTTGTGGACTATTTCCTAAAGACGTTTCTATGATGACTTGTCATAAAGCAGAATACAAATTGGGTGGAGATGTGGAACTAATTGAACATGATGACGACTTTCTATTGACTTACCCTAAATTCCTGCTCGATTGCCAAGATAGACCAGAGAGTGGTAAAAGTTTAGGCTTTGTTTCTGATGATTATAATGAAATCAGTTCAGAGGAATTTCAAGAACTATGCACGATGCATAATGTAAAAGAAAAGAATCAAATGTCAATTGATTCTACGGATTGCAATTTAATAGAAGAACCTATTCATATAGTAGCAGATATACCAGAAGTAGAGGAAAAGATAGAGGAAAAAGAATTGGTATTTGACCAACCGAAATCTACCCTCGATAAAATTGTATCTAGGATAAAACAATTGTATAAGTAAGTCTATTCAAATAGTAAACATATGATTACCCAACGGCCTTTAAAATCTTTTAAGGATCAAAAGCTAGATGATGGACTTTGGGAAAAAGGTTATGTCGTAGTTCCTTTTTTCGATCCTGATACAATTAAGGAAGTACTCGATTTTTGTTCTAATTATACGTCCAAAGAGTCTAATTTAGCTGTAGATGAAAAAGATAAAATGTACGCTAGTACTCATTCTCCCGATATAGATTATAAGGATGAGATGAATGAGCGAATCAAAGATTTTTATAGACCTTTCGTTGAACAATATTTTGAAAACCCAGAAGTAATGGGTGGTTCATTCATTCTAAAACCTGTAGGAAAAGGCATTTCGCAACCTCATCTGGACTGGAATCTTGTAGAAGAAGGTCCATATAGATCTTGTAATTTTTGGGTTCCCTTAGTCGATTTACATAAAGATAACGGAGTTATAGAAGTTCTTCCAGGCAGCCATAAATTATATCCCACTTATAGAGGCCCTAACGTCCCTGAATTAACAAGAGATCTTCAGGAATTTTATTGGGATACCATGATCCAACTTCATATGAAAGCAGGAGAAGCACTCATCTATGACCATAGGCTCATTCATGGCTCTAGGGATAATATGAGTAATGAAGTCAGACCTGCCACGGCTTGTGCAGTCACCAACAAAAGTGCAGAGTTAAGGCTATATTATTTGGATAAACAAGAAAATAAAGTAGAAGCATTTTCAGGAGATAATGCTTCACACCTTCTTACCAATGACAGATTCGAAAAACCTAAAACCATGAAGAGTTTAGGCTTTATAGAAGGATACACATTAAATCAAATTACTGAGTCGGACTATGATTTCTTAAACTTAAACTATACCAAACCAACTCCTACACCAAGTCCAACTCCAGTACCTAATAATAGTCTTTGGAATAGAATTAAGTCTATGTTTACTTCTTAGAATATGCCTAAT
>JBNMOV010000340.1:0-5550 GCA_051275765.1 Maribacter sp.
ATTCAAGGTATTTCTCAAAATACTTTGGTTGTAGGGAAGTTGATAAATACAAGTATGGTAAATAAGATAGAACTGAAAGTAGATGAGAGATACATCAACGGAGGTTCTGAAGTGTACCAATCTAATGTATTAAGTGATCATACTTTTGCATTTGCTGTGCAGATTGATCGTCCTCAGAAAGTTAAACTGATTTACTCTAGAAATGAAATGGAAATCTATCTCGAGCCTAATGATACCTTATATATAGAAGGAGATGCGAATACTTTTCCGTTTAATTTAGCCTATGGAGGTAGAGGCGGATATAACAATACTTTTCTAGAGAAATTCAAGAAAGAATTTCCTAAACATAGGAACCATTTCGAATATGTACAGTACAGATCTGGATTATATTGGTATCAAGTACCACCAGATATAGATGCCATGATGCAGCGACAATCCAAAACATCCTACGCTGAAACGATGGCAGCAAGGAAAACTCATCGCCTAGATGCTTTGGCAATATATAATGGCGAACATCCGAGAGGGCTAACCAAGGCATTTAGAGAATATATGTTTACAGAGATTTATTACGAATATGGTTACTATATGCTTTGTTATGGCGATATTTTTAAAAATAAGCATTATGTAGGAAAGCCATTTTTTGAGCAAGTAGCAGATATTCCATTACAAAGCGAACAGATGGGCAGCCAATCCTATCGAGAATATACCAAGGCTTATGTGAATCATAAATACATGGAATTGTATAATAATGATGTTATGGGAATTATCAATAAACAGTATGATTTGGCGGCGAGTTATTTGAACGATATGCCTTTGGCGTATTTTAGATCAGATATTTTGGCAAAGGCACTTTATGGTAAAAAGGTGGATGTAGTATTGGAAAAGTATAATGACTTTTTATTGAATAATACTTATTATAAATTCAATGATAAGATAACGATTGCTTATCAGAAAGCAATAAAGTATCATATTGGTAGCCCTGCTCCTAAATTCAGCTTAATAACGAAAGAAGGCCATTTGGTATCTTTGAGCGAGTTAAAGGGCAAGCCTGTTTTTATCAATTTTTGGGCATCTTGGTGTCATTCCTGCATGAAGAAAATGGATAAAATGAAAGATCTCCAAGCAGAAATGGAAGAAAAAGGCATCGTTTTTCTCAATATTTCATTCGATAGGAGTGAAGAACAATGGACTGAAACCATTGCTGAAAAAGAATATACTGGTAAACATGTCTTTTTAGAGGATGGAGTCAGTTCTTCTTTAGCTAGAGATTATAATGTACGAGCTTTGCCTCAATATTATCTCATAGATAAATATGGCAATTTTGCTAAGACGCCTGCGAAGGGAGATTTATTGGAGATGAGGGAAATAATGGAGCGGTTGCTACGATGATTTTGTTACAAAATATATTGATGTCGCTAGTAAGAGGCTGCACCTTACTAGCGTATTTTTTTATTCAAATCTCTTCCCCAAAGCCTCCAAATCAAAGGTCGTAAAACAGTTTTTACCCCCTGGACTTTTATACGGCATCTTACAAGCGAAGAGTTCATCTATAATGGATCGCATTTCTTCTGTCGTTAAGGATTTTCCTCTTTTGATGGTAGCACTAGAAGCTAGCGAACGTGCAATATTTTCTTTGATGTTAGCATGAACATTTATGTTCATTTTATACTGTTCTAAGAAAATATCTATGAGCTTTTGCTCGTCCATTCCTTTCGTAATATTGGCAGGAACACCATGTACTACAAAGGAATCATTGCCAAATTCCCTAATGTCGAAGCCAAGAAGATTGATTTCTTCTAGCATTTCCTTTAAGATAGGAGCATCAGAAGGACTGACTTTTATCGTTTTTGTAAATAGCTCTTTTTGCGTAACGGGCTCTTGTTCTTCTAGCGTATTCAGATATTTTTCATACAAAATTCGTTCATGTGCTGCTTGCTGATCTATGAGCATGAAACCTGAACGAATCTGACTTACAATATAGGTATTATGTATCTGATAAGGCTGCTTGACAGCTTCTTTAGAAAAAGAACCTTTATCATCATCAAATTCCGATTTTTTAGATGCTTTACTTTCTATAGTGATAGATTCGCCTGATTGCTCTTGCTGTTCTTCTTTTGGATGTTCTACATCCAAACCATCATATAGGGTCTGCCAATGTTTCAGGTTATTCTTATGTCGATGCTCTGAATTAATAGACGAGCTAAAGGTTACATTTCGTTTTTCCGTAGATTCTGGTTTAGTAGCATTACTCTCTTTTTTCAAATATTGAGGTTGTTGAACATTTGAAAAAGTAGGATCAGGATTAAAATCTAGTGTTGGCGTAACATTGTACTGTGCCAATGCGTGGCGAATCGTTACTTTGAGATAATTGTATAATAATCGTTCATCATCGAATTTGATTTCCTGCTTTGTAGGATGAACATTGATGTCCACTCTGGCAGGATCTATTTCTATGAATAAAGCATATAATGGATAATGTCCTTTTGGTAATATATCTTCATAAGCAGTCATGACTGCATGATTGAGGTAACCACTTTTGATGAAGCGTTCGTTTACAAAAAAGAACTGTTCTCCTCTCGTTTTCTTAGCAAATTCTGCTTTTCCTACGTAGCCAGTTATTTTAACAACATCTGTATCTTCTTCTACAGGAACTAACTTTTTATTCGTATGCTGTCCTAATAATCCAACGATTCTTTGTCGTAGATTTCCTCCGTGTAAATGGAACATTTCAGAACCATTATGATGTAAGGAAAAGAAAATATCTGGATAGGCTAACGATACTCGCTGAAACTCATCTATGATGTGCCTCATTTCTACCGTATTGGTCTTTAGGAAATTTCTTCTGGCAGGAACATTGTAAAAAAGATTCTTTATTGCAAAAATCGTCCCTGATGCACATTGACAAGATTCCTGAGTAGTTACTTTTGAACCTTCTATGACGATTCTCGTGCCTACTTCATCATCATTTCTTCTCGTCCTCAATTCTACATGAGCAATAGCTGCTATAGATGCCATTGCTTCTCCTCTGAAACCCATCGTCCTGATCGTGAATAAATCTTTGGCTTGCTTTATCTTAGAAGTAGCATGGCGTTCGAAGCACATTCTGGCATCTGTTTCAGACATGCCACAGCCATTATCAATGACCTGTATCAAGGTCTTGCCTGCATCTTTTACCACTAATTTGATACTGGTCGCTCCAGCATCCACCGCATTCTCCAACAATTCCTTTACTACAGAAGCTGGTCGTTGTATGACTTCTCCTGCTGCTATCTGATTAGCTATGGAATCGGGCAAAAGTTGTATTACATCTGGCATTCAGCACATTTGATTTTTAGAAAGTAGATAACATAACCTACTTGTTTTCCTTACTTAGCAAATTCTAATATTTCAGCTGAAAAAAACATTATACCAAGAATAGAAGCTACTACCAAGCCAATAATAAGTGCTAACAATGTTAAATTTGACTTCATGAGTGCCTTTTTTCTATGGGACTCATAATCTTGTGTATTGCCAGCACGCTTCATTTTATAAGCAATTCGAGACTTCATTCCCTCAATTCCATCATCTTGCATCTCTTCTGCACGCTTAATTCTCGCATCTAATTCTTCCTTCTCAGGACTATAATAACGAGGAATATAATCGTACTTCCTATGCTTTGGCGTTTTGAATATATTTGTCTTTAAAGCCATGATTCATGTTTTTTGATAAAATCTATTAATTAGATGTAGAGATTTTAAGATGCTGAGTTTTTGAGAAAAATTTTTCTCAAAAACAGATAATTCTTAAACTTACATCTACTATTAAGATGTTGATTTTATCAATTTAGTTGTGTGATTAGGCTTAGATATTATAATTCTAATTAATAGTCTGGATTTTTATTTAGTGAAATTTGCATTTTCAAAGTGTTATGATTCATCGAATCTATCTTATCTCTACACCTAAGCACCTTAAAATCTCATTATCTATCCATTAGGAAAGTGAATATACTTTAATTTAAACAGTCATTCAAGATATTTATCCCTAAGTTATCCACACCCGACAAATTAAAGGTTGTGGGTTCTGAAAATTGAAGGTATCTTTGCGGCTTATTCCAAAACAGGAAGAAATCATGAGTGATCAAATAAAACATGAATGTGGTATTGCTTTCATCAGATTGTTGAAGCCACTTTCTTATTACCATAAAAAATATGGTACTGCATTATATGGCTTGAATAAGCTGTTTCTACTCATGCAAAAAGAGCGAAACAGGGGCCAAGATGGTGCGGGAGTTGCTACTTTGAAAATAGGTGTAGAACCAGGTAAACGATACATCAGTCGCCATAGAAGTAATAACAAAGATTCCATAGAAGAAGTCTTTGACCATATTCATACTCAATACTTTAACAAGCATAAGGATAAATTAGCACATCCTGCTTGGTTGAAAGATAATTTGCCATTTATGGGCGAGTTATTATTGGGACATTTGCGTTATGGTACACATGGTATCAATAGCATTGAGTCTTGCCATCCATTTTTGAGACAAAATAACTGGATTTCAAGAAATCTAGTTTTGGCAGGTAATTTCAACTTGACTAATGTAGATGAGCTTTTTGAGACCTTAACAAATATTGGTCAGTATCCTAAAGAGAAATCTGATACCGTTACTATCCTTGAAAAAATAGGTCACTTCTTAGATGAAGAAGTAGAAGATCTTTATTACCAGTATAAGAAGGAAGGTTTGGAGAATCCTCATGTGAATGAGAAGTTGTTCAAAAATCTGGATGTATTGAAGATACTTAAGAATTCTGCTAAGGATTTTGATGGTGGATATGTGATGGCAGGAATGATAGGTCATGGAGATGCTTTCGTAATGCGTGATCCAGGAGGTATACGACCAGCTTATTATTACCAAGATGATGAAGTGGTGGTGGTAGCTTCTGAGCGCCCTGCGATACAGACGACTTTCAATGTGCATATTTCTAAAATTCAGGAATTGCCACCTGCACATGCCATTATCATAAAGAATGATGGTAGATGTACTGTGGAACAATTTACAGAAAAAAGAGAGCAAACTTCTTGTTCTTTTGAATCTATTTATTTTGCTAGAGGAACAGATAGAGATATTTATCTGGAACGTAAGAAACTAGGGGAAGAGATGGCAGATAAGATTTATGATACTGTCAATGGCGATTTAGAACATACTGTTTTTAGCTTTATTCCTAATACCGCTGAAACCTCATTTTTAGGTTTGGTACAGGGCTTGGAAAAGAAGCTGAATAATGTCAAGATGGACTTGATAAAAGAAGGAAAAGGGCAATTGACAGAGGAGCAGCTCAAGGCAATCATGGATAAGAACGTGAGGGTAGAAAAACTCATTGTGAAGGACGCTAAGCTACGTACTTTTATTGCTGATGATAGTTCTAGAGATGAATTGGTGAAGCATGCTTATGATGTGACTTATGGTATTGTGGAAAACTATGTGGATACTTTGGTTTTATTGGATGATTCGATAGTGAGAGGTACGACTTTGAAAAAGAGTATCATTCGTATCGCAGCTAGATTGAGACCAAA
>JBNMOV010000341.1:0-5515 GCA_051275765.1 Maribacter sp.
TAAGGGATGACGAATAAATAAGTGTCTGGAATTGATAAGATATTTTTGTGCTAGGCAAGGCGGTAAAAGTCGCGTTACGCCTTAGCGTAATAAGGTTTTTGCCAACGCAGCATAGTGCAAAAAGATGAAGTCAAAACAGACAGTTATTTATTCGCCATCCCTAAGGAGTAAATTTTTGATGATTAAATATTTAAGGCTTACCTGCGTTGCAGGTAAGCCTTTTTTTATTCGCTAGTTCGAACTAGAATTTAATCACTCCCCTTTCCAAAAAATGATATATTATAAGCAAATGACAACATAATAAATCTACCTATATTATTTGTATTTTCTTCTAAGGTATAAAATGCAGTCGCACTTCTAGTGAACCCTCTATTTTGATTCAATAAATCCGCAGCAGCTAATTTAAGTGTACCTTTTTCATTTTTAAATAATGTCTTTTCTAAAAAGGCATCCCAAATTAATAAATAATTATCTTCTGGAAAACTGGAAGAAGTAAATAACTGATATCGTGCAGCTGTTCCTACTCTCCATCCTTTTGGAAAATTAAAACTTAGATTGGATGATATGGTATGATTGAGGAAAATAACATCCTGCCTGCTCTCATCTTCATCCATACTTTTATTATAAGAAAGTGCATAACTAATTTTAGTATCCACTACTTTTTTCTTTTTATTACTAATGCTCGTATTTACACTTTGTGTAAATAGTTTTCTATTAGAATTAATATTATTTAATAAATAAGGATTCCTAGAATAAAGAGTATTTAATCGCACATCTATTCTTGATTTAATAAACTTTAAAGGTCTTCCGTAATTAATACTTAAATTACTACTAGTTCTTTGTCCATTATTAATAGGCGTTTGAGTTTCTATGAAAAATTCATCAAAAGTAGAACTTGTAACAATGGCATTTGGCGTGATGCTATGACTCGCATTTATAAATAAACTAGAGAAAGTAAAATTATCGAATAGCCTGTAATTCAAGCTAATACGATGCGTATATTCTGGATCTAACTCTGTATTTCCTACATATATTCTCAATGGATCAGTATTATCTGTTAAAGGTTGTAACTGATTAAACTGAGGCATTCTATAAGAAGTTCTATAACTAGTGGACAAGCTAGAAGAATTGGATATTTTGAATCTGATAGAAGATCTAGGTAAAATAAAACGATAAGGATTTTTAAAAATATTTGTATTTCCCTCATCAATGGAAAGGATGGCATATTGAAAATTAGACCCTGCTGAAACCGTCCATTTTTTCTTGGTATATTCTATATTTGTAGCGAGTTCTTGATATTGATTTCCAAAATTAAAATCACGACTCAGTTCGTCTAATCTAGCATAAACTCCATCTTCCAAATCCTCTGCATCATTATTTTGTCTATCCCGTTCATCTCTGAATATATAGCTATTCGACCACCTGATATATTTACCAAATGGCTCTACATAAGTTATTTTTTGTGAAAAACCTATAGTAGAATTAAAATCGTCCTCTCTCCTATCCAAACTATCTTGGCTAATTAAACTTCCTTCTTCATCAAAAAAATCATTATTAAATCTCGTATTATTTTGTTGGTTATATCTTTCGTATTTAAAATTAGTCGCAGAACTCAATACCCTACCTGGTTTAAATCTTTTTAAATAGGTAAATGTACTCCTAATATTTCCAGATGAATTTTTACTATCAAAATCATTACTTCCATCCCTCGTAATAATTTCCTCCGTTAAATTGATATAAGCATTCGTATTTTCAGACTTTCCTATAGAGTGTCCAAAAGTATTATTGAATTTAATTTTTTGTGTACTATCTATTTCGAAAGTAAGTTTTAAATTGATATTATTATTATAATATCTACTCTGTTTACGATTGTTTTCTATCGTACTAAATTCATCTTGTCCTGTAATAAAATTAGTCCTATCGAGATCTGAAATTAGATTATCATCCACCATATTAAAGGTATAATATGAATTCAGTTTTATCTTTTCTGTCAGGTTTTTATTGAAACTCATTCCTAAGATACCAGATACTTTTTCGCCATCTGTCGTACTATTAGAATAATTGACTGGCAGTGCAGTAGAATTCATAGAAAAACCACCATCATCACCTATATCATCATCTCCAAAAAGGTTGGAAAATCCACCCATAAAATCTGCATATTCTCTAAAAGAGAAACCATTATTATTGATATTATTGAATTTGGATACAATGGAAAACTGGTTTTTCTTATCGAATTTATTGAGGTTCATTTCTCCAGCGAATCTTTCAGCTGTTCCTCCACCAGCCATCGCCTTTCCAAAATATCCTTTTTTATAATCCTCCTTAAGTTTGAGATTTATCGTTTTTTCTTTCTCTCCCCCTTCCAGTCCAGATAGTTTTTGAGCTTCTGTCTTTTCATCATAAACCTGTACTTTATCTACTGCTTTGGCAGGTAGATTTTTGGTAGCTAATGTTGGATCGTTTCCAAAAAACTCTTCTCCATCTACGAGGATTTTGGTCACTTCTTTTCCTTGTGCTGTTATCGTTCCGTCGTCATCTACTTCTACTCCTGGTAGTTCTCTTAGTAGTTCCTCCACTGTCGCATTCGCCCTTACTTCAAATGAACCAGCATTATATTCGACCGTATCTTTTTTAATAAGGATAGGAATGCGATCCTCCATCACGAGGACTTCTTCCAATAGCGTATTTCCTTGAGATAAGGTGATCTTTTCCATTTCTTTATCGCCTTGTGTGGCGTCTATTTTGACATACTCTACATGGCTTTTATAACCCATATAAGTCACTTGGATGAAGTATTCGCCAGAAGGTACTTTATTGATCAAATAACCACCATCGCCATCTGTAAGTGAGAAGCCTACCAATACAGAATCTGCTTTGGAAGTCAGCATAATACTGGATGCAATAATAGGTTCTCCTAAGGAATCTGTTACTATTCCTTTGACGTCTATCTCGGCGTCTTGTGCTTGTATTTGGAGAGAAAAAAATAGAATAGCTAATGCAAAGATAATTGCTTTCTTCATGGAATTGGTTCTTATTAATTGATTAGTTACTGGTTGATTTCTTGGATTATTTTCAGATGCTATATTCACATCCTATTTCATCAAAATCTGATTTCAATCTCTTAAAATCGTTTAAATTAGGATTGATCTTTAAAACCAATTCTTTAGTTATTAATTCTTCATTAAATATTTTTTCTACATCCTTTATATTCAATGAAAAATCTTCAAATTCTTCTTCGTAGTAATCTTCTGCCCAATTTTTAAAAGTTTCAGGATTTCCATCAAGCAACTTTAGTAATTCAATTGAGCCATCTTTATATTCATCATTAGGATACTCAAAAATTCCTTTTTCCCATTCGTTTTCTTCTTCTAAATTCCATATGCAAAACGTTGTTCCAGTACCTTTAACTGGTTCTCCAAATATAAATTCATGAAAAACATTTGGCAATTCATCAACAATGCCTTTCCATATTTTTTGAGTATCTTTTTTCCAGCCATTCATTTGACTGTTCTTGGCAAAACCATTGATAACTATTCCTTGTTCGCTAAATAAAATCAGCATTTGGTCTCCTTCTCCATTCCTCATTTCACAGAATGATTGGTTTTCATTCCAGTTCTTTTGAAATGAATAATATCTATACTCCCAGTCTGAACAAATGATTGATTCTAAAATAGAAATGGCTTTACAAATTCTCTTCAAATTTGTAGTATCAGGTAGTTTACTCAACTCTTCTGTTGATATAAATTTCATTTTCAGCTTACTTATAACTTATTCGTCTAACCCCTAAAATAGTACCTATTACCACCATATTGCTCTTTCATTTCTTCTGTTTTTTTCTTGACCATTTCATCGTATTTTTCTTTGGTCATTTTCTTTCCTTTGGTAGGTTTTTCTATTTCTTCCTCCTTAGTTTCATTCAATGTTATTGTTGAAGCAGATAATTTGAATTTACCCTCATTCATGCTCACTTCTAATATAAGACCAGGAAGTCCATTCAAATACATTGGAGCAGCAGTTGTCTTTATTTGTGGTGTGAACCAGACTATTACTTGATCTGTAGTATCTCCTGCAGTCGCTTCAAAACAGAGGTAATCCTTGATCATTCTCTGGTTCTTGGTCATTTTCCAAGTCCTTTCTTTATGTTCTCCTGTAACGAGGAAAGATTTTCTAAAAAAATCTGTTAAGTGGACACTTTCATCTGCTTCTATATCTATATAATAATGGTTATCTGGCTCTTGATAATCATACATATACTTACGTTCATTAGGAGCTTCTTCCTTTTTAATGTTCTTATAAAGGGATTTTTCACCAAAATAAAAGAGCTCTCTATCAGATTCACGAGTCTTAGGCATTTTGTCTATCCAAACTTGATTTTTAGGATCGTCTTTTACCTTATCAGGTAGAGCTACTGTGATGACTTCCTTATAAAGTATTTTACCAGAAGAAGTCTGAGCGAATATTAAAATGGGAAAGGAAAGTAATAAGAATAGAATCAGATTTTTCATGATAGCTGAATTAATGATATAAGAAATTATTTTATGAAGTAGTTTTTAAACAACTCCACAGGGGTAACACAGTAACATGAAATTTGTTATTATAATTAGAGATATTAATACAATTTCATTAGTATTGACTAATAGCTTAGCGTATAATTGAATTAAAATGTGTGTGAATAATTAAATACATTTCACTTATCCAAAAAAGTCAAATACGGATTGGATTACATATTCCTGATCACCTTCTTCTAAATGGGGAAATAAAGGAAGGCGAATCAATTGATAACAGAATTTAATTGAATTAGGTAATTCTTTTCCTTTATATTTATCCTTGAAGAAAGGACTTAGGTGTAATGGTAAATAATGAGAAGTAGTTTTTATGTTTCTTTCTCTTAAAAAAGCGATCAGTTCGCTTCTTTCTTGTGCATTATTACAGACCAAATAGAAAATATGAGCATTGTGATCTGAATAATCTGGCACATCTGGATAAAATATCTTTCCTGTATTCCTTAGTGGTTTCAGTTTATTGTAGTATCTATTCCAAATATTCAACCTTGCACTAACGATGATATCTGCATCTTCCAACTGCGACCAAAGATAGGCTGCAATCAACTCTGAAGGAGAAAAGGATGAGCCTAGCATCATCCATTCATACCGATGTATTTCTCCTCTGAAAAAGGCGGCTCTATTTGTTCCTTTTTCCCAAACGACTTCTGCTGTTTCGATGAGTTTTTCATCATTGATGACCAGCATTCCACCTTCTCCCGCTGAAATATTTTTGGTATTATGGAATGAAAACGTGGACAAATGTCCAAAACCACCCAAAGCTTGTTCATTATGATAGGCATCTATGGTATGTGCCGCATCTTCTATAAGATAAAGGTTATATTCATTCACTATTTCCATAATAGCATCCATATCGCAAGCGATGCCTGCATAATGCACGATGACGACTGCCTTGGTTTTTGGCGTAATCAAACGACGGATTTCTTGTGGATCTATATTAGGATTATCTGCTA
>JBNMOV010000342.1:0-5509 GCA_051275765.1 Maribacter sp.
GGTTTAAAGAATGAGGCAAACGATAAAGCAGATTTACGTAATCCGTTTCAATCCTATCTATTCTGGACAATGGGTTTAAAGAAGAGTAGAAGAGACAGTAGAAAGCATAAAAGAAGCTGTTTCAATCCTATCTATTCTGGACAATGGGTTTAAAGATACAGCTGTGTAGCAGCTGCATCTTTGGTAATCTTAGTTTCAATCCTATCTATTCTGGACAATGGGTTTAAAGAAGACAGGTATATTACAAGTGGATGCTAAGAAATGGTTTCAATCCTATCTATTCTGGACAATGGGTTTAAAGAGCTATTTTTGGCTAAAAAGCTGTGAAATAGGGTGTTATCCCTTAATTTTAACACTTTTTTTTGAGCCTTGGGGTGACATGGTATTCAAAAGAAAAAAGTCAAACTTATCAATGAACTATAGACTAAAGATAAGAAAATAATCCTAAATACAAGTAATTTATCGACTAAACTTTAAAAACTTTATAAAAACGTTTATATAAACATAACAATAATACCACGTATTTTTAAGGAAATTTTCAGATTTTGAAATCGCCAATTCCTAAATCATGCTTAGGCGGAGCTCCCAAATCTGTGACATTTCGTGTTTTTGGAAGATCTTTAATTTTTGCAAAATAAAATAGACTTTATTATAGACATTTTTTTATAAGGGACAAATTAGAGATTTTAAATCACATCATTTTCTGGATTTTAATAATTGTTATCTTGTTGATATTTAATGGTTTATGTGTTTTAGTAGATAGGGGTAACTCTGGATTTTCTTCTTTTTTTCCATTTTCTATTTACGGCTAAATTCTGCTTCTTTGTAACGTAAATAGGTACCTTGTTTGAGATTCCTTTAAAACTAGGAGTGAGAGTCTGTATCATATTTACAGGCTCTTTTTTTTATTCATTTTACAAACTTATACCAAGATTTTAATCATAGATAGGTTTAAAGAGGGGGCTGGAGCCGTCCTGGTTCTGGCCCTTATTTTTTTATTCAAAAAAATTATAGAAGCATGTAACAAAATTGAAATATACTCGTTAAAGCTAAGCAAGAACATCAATTATTCTTTTCCAGTTTTTTATAAAAAATTGGAACTAAGACAAAGATAATTCAGTTCTCTTTTTACATACGCTAGTATTCATTTTATCTGAATTAGACACTATACATTCGATTGCTTCAGTCGAATTGTCAAACTTAACTAATTCACTCTTTAAGATAAAATGAAGCGATTTTCGGTCATACAGTATCCTGTATTATTACCTCAGGTCATTGCCCAAAAGGCAATCAGACGCATCTATATAGATGGTCGTAGCCTAGGGCCCGCACTCTCTTTTGATATTGCTTATCTTTTAGAAAATTCACCACAGTTAGGAAAAATCGATGCATTAAGGATTGTGTTATCACAACCTATTAATGTCTCTGAAAATTTTATTTACATCACAATGGCTGATGATAAATCGGATATCGTATTGCAGGAAAAGAAGAAATATGTAGGATTAAAATTAAAAAAATATTCTTCTACTGAATTAAAAGAACAAGCCAATAAAATCATGTATGAGGTATTTATAAAATTCGAAAATATTATCCGAATTACATCATCGGAAAAACGAAATAATTTATTGTTCATCACTACCACGGGTCAGTATGAGCAAAGAATTACGATGAAAGAAATATTAACAAAATTACCTAATCAATTTATTCAAATCGAAAAAAGGGATATTATTAATATAGATTATTTACAAGGAATTAATCCTAATAAAACCATTGTTTTTATGCAGAACAAAGAAACATTAGAAACTGTAAATGTGGGAAGGAATTTTAAGGAGGCTTTAAATAATAAGCTAGAAAATGGATTATTCATGGATTTAAAAAATTAAATATTTAACAAACATCAATTTATTTTTTCACTACAAAATATACATTCAGCACGGAATATATGACGTTCATCACAGGGATTTAATATAAGTCACAAATAGGACCAACTTGCTTATAAATCAAGTGATTCTGTTAGTAGTGGCCACTCTTTAATCATTGATAGTTATCACAATTTTTTCATTTAAAACTATCTAAGATGAAGGGTTTATTAAATTCGTTGTTTTTTCACGTAGCAACTATTGCTACCTTATTGTTTTTTGGAATAGCAGAAGATACATCACCAGGAATTGGTGTGGGCACTGATGTTATGCAGGTTACTGGCGAACCAGGTTCATCCATTGATGAGGTTACCCTTAAAGGGGACAATGGCAAGGATTATTTTTTTCTAGGTTGTGGTTCGGATGAATGTACCTACGACATCAGTCATGTAGCGGTAGGTTGTTATATCGGAACTGTCGTTACGGATACAGGGATTATTACTGATTTTGATTGTGTGCATTAAGAAGATTTAATTTTTAAAGCAACAAAAAAAGAGTAGGGTAGCATGGAGACGTGTTATCCTATTTTTTATTTATACGCAATTCAATAATGTATTTCGTATTGGATATGTATACAGATTAGTGAGAGGGCAAGGCACAAAACACAGTCGTAGCCGTATCTACGACGAGTATTTGTAACGAAGTAATCTTGTGAATCTGTCCATTTATACCTAGCGGTATTCGCTTTATAGACCAACGTTAGTAGCAATTGCTTGATTTTCAGAAGCTATGAATTTTAAGAATCCGAAAACCAATTAATTCTCAGTATATATACGAAAGGTATTATTGAATTACGTATTAATTCCTCCCTTTACAATTTTCGTTCTAAATAATCAATTAACCAATTTTTGCCTGGAAAGAAATCCGAAGAAACTATATCTTTCTGAATAGCTTTTATTTCAGATTTACTTAAAATACCTATTTCTTCCACTATACCTATTTGACTAAGTGTAAGTCGCCATTTATGAATAAAATTCTCATTAATTTCTATTTTGGATTTAGGTTTAGCTTTAAAATTAAAGATGCCTCTTAGGTTTTCTTTATTGCGATAATATAATTCTTCATAATCATTACTATCTTCTTTCAGCTCCAAAAGAATAAAAACATAAAGTAACAAGCTTTCAATCTTAATCATCGGATCCTTAGATAATGGGTTGATACTCAATATATCGTAGGATTTTTTATAATCATGATCCGTATAAGCAATCAGTGCTTCACAATAATCGACAATAGCTTGCCTATTTTCTTCCAATAAATGGTCTTGCTGTTCTTTTAGAAATGACTTCGCCCAATCATAATCCTTTATTTTTAAAGCAATTTTAATCGCATTTTTCATCCGCCAAATAGGAAGGACACCTTGTTCTAAAAGTAAACCTGATTTTTTAATTAAATCAATGCATTCTAAATACTCATTAATAAATATTTTATTCCCTTTATTTATTTTAATGATACAATAAGGAATCAAATAATTGATTAAATCATTTAAATAATCCTTTTGGAATACTTTTTTTATTTCTTCATTAAATAATATTTTTTTTAATTCATAGAACGTATTATCAGATTCATTCACGAACATATAATATGCACTAGAATACAACTTTATTTGAGGATATTTTCTTATTCGTTCAGGAATAGCTTGATATAGATTTTTTTCTTGGGCTGTAAATTCATAGGTTTTTTGAGTCAGGTTTCTGACTATTTTTTCGCAAAGTAAATGCAGCAGATTTTCATAATAAAATAATTCAATCGCTTCTTGATAATCATTTAAATTAAATAAATTTTTTCGATTATCTTTTTGTCGAATATCACTGATGTGTAATTCGATATTTCGTGATTTTAATACACCTTGGTAATAATGATCTATTTTGGATTCCTCAATATTTTTTTTATTGATTTTGTGTTGTGAATCCAGATTTTTCAACATGCTGGTTTTTAAAAAAAAATCCTGTAATTCTAAATCACTCAAAATGGGATTCGAGTCCATTAATTTGATTTTCTGATAAAAAGAACAAGCCTTGGGAATTTCACTTTTAATATTGTTCCAGTCTCTATATGTTATTTTATGTTTGGTTATTTTAATATAATTATCATATTCAAATTCATCTCCCCTTTTATCAGAAAGGATGAGTTTTTTTAATTTTTTATGGTCTTGGATAATATGGATTAAGGCACTCTTGGAAGTAGGATTGATATAAATCATTCTAATCTCTACTAAATCTTTTATACTGTTCCATTCTTTTAGAGATAGGATAAGCAACCATTCCCTTAATTTTGAATTTCTAATTGTTTTCATAGTATAATCATTTCTCAAAAACTTGTTCAAGATATTGATCCAATGCTCCATTTTTTAAAGCTACTTTATCAATCACGGTAATTTCATGTTTTTCAGCTCTAGCAAAGGGATTATCCTTGGTTTGTTTTCCAAATCGTTCCTGAATATCGATGAGTATGACCAGGACTAATTTCAAATCCAGTCCCAATATTTTTTTCAGAGCATTTAGTTTAAAAATAACTTTTGAAAAATCTTCACCATTTTTTACGGTTGTCTTACATTCGATACAGTAGGGCGTACAATTGTGCATGAAGAAAACATCCAATTCCCGTAGATTGCGTTCTTGCTCGCTGTTTTCATATTGGATGTTGACATGATGAGCGATGAATGTTCTGCTGAGTTTATTTTTCTCCAGTACTTTTCCATACACATATTCCTCCAGCCAAGCATGGTCAAGGTACTTCCATTCTCTTTCTGAAATAGATGTCTGATTTTTCTGCAAAAAACGAAATGTCCTTAAAGAAGGAATAGCTTTTCCTTCCCGAATGCTTTCCAAGGGAATAATCGATGTATCTTTTATCTTCCTCATCCTAATTCCTTGCCTGATACTTTGAATGGTTTTATAGGCTTCTGGATAGATACCATCATTGCTGATAAAATCTTCAAAATACTTTTTAGAAAAAGAATAGGAACGGGTAATCGTATGTTTGTTGCTCAGGATTTTAGAACCATTGCCCAATATATATTCCTCTATGCCCATTTGGTATTTAATAGGTTGGGCTATTTGTATATCGGGAAATATAAATTGATACGTTTTGTCCTCAGAACCAAAATACATCATTTTGGCATGAGGAAAATCAACAAAAAATCGAAAAGCAGTAAGAGCCATGATTTTAGTGCCACAAGTGAGATTGATATAAAATTCGTCTGACTTATTCAGCCCCAATTTATCCAAGCCCAGATAAACATTCTGTAATTCGACAGCATCCACCAAAGTAGTAATAATTTGAGGAGGTACTATACCTGTAATCGCAGTAATCATATCCATCTTTTCTACCGTTTCATTGGTATAAAGAAAGATATAGCCATCCATCTTTTTCATCTCGCGGATACCGAGAATATTAGGAATGGTTTGTTGCGAAACCAAAGATACCAAGTAGCTTTTCATCTGTGTTTATATTCTGGATACCCGAAAAGTACGAAGTCTTATGCTAAAAGCCAAATGAGAAGGAGTAACAATTATTTTGTATAGTATGCCCAAATTACGAAAGGTCAGAAATCACTTAGATTTCTGACCTTTTTTATTAGTTTCATTTCC
>JBNMOV010000343.1:0-5505 GCA_051275765.1 Maribacter sp.
CTTCCAACAGAAATCAAGGAACTCATGGATTATGGTGTCACCAGGATTTATGCACCAGATGATGGCAGAACGATGGGTTTGCAAGGCATGATTAATGATGTATTAGAAGGTTGTGATTTTCCTACAGGTACGAATCTGAATGCAGAAATCGAACATTTAAACATCAATGATGCAGCAGTCATTGCTAATGCAGTTTCAGCAGTAGAAAATTTTCCAGAGGAAAATAAGGACTGGATGAAAAAGCTAAGGGCGAATATCGCAGATAAGCACATTCCAGTATTAGGAATCACAGGAACAGGAGGAGCAGGAAAGTCATCATTAGTAGATGAATTAGTGCGTAGATTCTTAGTAGATTTTGAGGATAAGACGATAGCTGTCGTTTCAGTAGATCCATCCAAACGAAAAACAGGCGGAGCATTATTAGGAGATAGGATTCGGATGAATTCCGTCAATCATCCTCGTGCATATATGCGTTCATTGGCAACAAGGCGATCTAATTTAGCCTTATCCAAGCACGTCCAAGCAGCCGTTGATATACTAAAAGCATCCAATTTTGATCTCATCATTTTGGAAACTTCTGGAATAGGACAATCAGATACAGAAATCATCGATCATTCTGATGTTTCTTTGTATGTGATGACGCCAGAATATGGAGCAGCTACACAGTTGGAAAAGATAGATATGTTGGATTTTGCTGACATCATCGCACTCAATAAATTTGATAAAAGAGGAGCACTCGACGCCCTTCGTGATGTAAGAAAGCAATACCAACGTAATCATAATAAATGGCATGATCCAGTAGATGGTATGCCCGTTTATGGAACAATAGCCAGCCAGTTCAACGATCCAGGGATGAATAATCTCTATCGCCAAATCATGGATAAAATCGTAGAGCGAACTGGAGCAGATATGAAATCAACTTATGGTATCACAGATGCTATGAGTGAAAAAATATACATCATTCCGCCTAAGCGAATTCGTTACTTGGCAGAAATTGCAGAGAATAACAGACAGTATGATTCATGGGCAGATCGCCAATGTAATATCGCTAGAAGATTATTCGGATTGAAAGAATCCATCGCTCATATCGAAGGAGCAGAAAAGGTAGAAAGTAGGGACGAAGTATTGAGAATCCTAAAGGATCAATACATAGATTTAGAATTAGATTTAGATGGTCGCTGTAAGCGAACATTGGATACATGGGAAGAGAAAAAAGCAGCTTACAAAGCAGATGAATTCATCTACAAAGTAAGGTCTAAAGAAATCAAAGTGCCTACACACACGGTTTCTTTATCACATCAAAAAATCCCTAGAGTTTCTCTACCTCGTTTCAAGGATTGGGGAGAGATACTCAGATATGTATTACAAGAAAATGTACCTGGCGAATTTCCATTTACAGCAGGAGTATTTCCATTCAAACGTGCAGGAGAAGATCCAACGAGAATGTTTGCCGGAGAAGGTGGTCCAGAACGAACCAATAAGCGTTTCCATTATGTATCATTAGATATGCCTGCGAATCGTTTGAGTACAGCATTCGATTCAGTGACGCTATATGGAGAAGATCCAGACGATCGGCCAGATATTTATGGTAAAATTGGTAATTCAGGTGTAAGTGTTTGCTGCTTAGATGATGCCAAGAAACTATATTCTGGTTTCAATCTATCTTTACCTAATACATCCGTTTCGATGACCATTAATGGTCCCGCTGCCACGGTTTGTGCCTTCTTTTTGAATGCAGCGATCGATCAGCAATGTGAATTATACATCAAAGAACACGGATTAGAAGACCAAGTAGAAGCGAAGCTGAAAGAAATTTATGATGATAATAATCAGCCTCGTCCAGCATATTATGCTGATATTCCAAAAGGAAATGACGGCTTAGGTTTGATGCTATTAGGAATCACAGGAGATCAAATTTTAGAGCCAGCAGTTTATAGTGAAATCAAAACCAGAACACTTTCTTCAGTAAGGGGAACAGTGCAGGCAGATATTCTCAAAGAAGATCAAGCACAAAATACTTGTATCTTTTCCACAGAATTTTCCTTGAGATTAATGGGAGATGTACAGCAATATTTCATTGATAAAGAGGTGCGTAATTTTTACTCCGTTTCTATCTCAGGCTATCACATTGCAGAAGCAGGTGCTAATCCTATTTCGCAGCTAGCATTTACGCTAGCGAATGGATTCACTTTCGTAGAATATTACCTCTCGAGAGGAATGGATATTAATAAATTTGCTCCTAATTTATCCTTTTTCTTTTCCAATGGAGTAGATCCAGAATATGCCGTTATAGGACGAGTAGCCAGACGTGTTTGGTCTAAGGCAATGAAGATGAAATACAACGCAAACGAACGTAGCCAAAAGCTGAAATACCATATTCAAACATCTGGTAGATCACTTCACGCACAGGAAATTTCCTTCAACGATATTCGTACGACATTGCAGGCGTTATATGCAATTTATGACAATTGCAATTCATTGCATACGAATGCATACGATGAAGCTATCACTACACCAACAGAAGAATCTGTAAGACGTGCCATGGCGATACAAATGGTGATTAATCACGAATTTGGATTAGCTAAAAACGAAAATCCAAATCAAGGATCATACATCATAGAAGAGTTGACAGATTTGGTAGAAGAAGCTGTTTTGATGGAGTTCGAACGCATCACAGAACGTGGCGGCGTATTAGGAGCGATGGAAACCATGTACCAACGTGGAAAAATCCAAGAAGAATCCCTCTACTACGAAACACTCAAGCACAATGGCGAATTCAAAATCATAGGTGTCAATACTTTTTTATCTAAAGATGGTTCGCCTACGATTATTCCAGAAGAAGTCATCAGAGCTACAGAGGAAGAAAAGATAGACCAGATCAAAACGCTAAATAACCTCAAGGAGGCAAGCAAAGATAAATCTGAACGTTTATTAAAAGAACTCCAGCAGCTAGCCATCGAAAATGGAAACGTATTCGACAAGCTGATGGAAGTCACCAAATGCTGTTCCTTAGGACAAATTACCAATGCTTTATACGAAGTAGGAGGACAATACAGAAGGAATATGTAAGCAAAGTTTTCCTCTGCGAATCTCTTTTTTCTCTCTGCGAATCTCTGCGTAACTAAAACACATCTTAAAAGGAACGCAGAGATTCGCAGAGAGAAAAAAGGAGATTCGCAGAGTTTATTTATGGCTAATTAAACTTCCCTCCGATATGAAAAACTATATCCAATTTATCATCCTTTTCGGTATTCTATTAATGCCCCTTCGCCCTCAAGCCTGTATGTATTATCCACATGGCGAGGATATCAGAGTATATCTTTTTAGTCCCACAGCAGGAAATGAAGAAGGATTTACACCCTTCTTTTATACTTCCCGTTTTTTGAATGATGAAAATCATGATTGGTTCGCTGCACCTAATGAAAATCTGGAAGAATGGTACAGTTATTTAAATGAAGAAGTAAGTACAGAATCCATTAAGAAGCTAGTTTATGATACGCCATACGATACACTAGAATCTATCGTAAATCGAAAGGTTTTTGATAAAGATCCATTGTGTGATAATGACATGGCAGAATATATTGTCAATAATGAATTAAATGAATTAGTGGATTATTTATTATTTACTAGAGTGACAGAAATGTTGCTAGAATTCGATGATGTATGGGGCAGTGAGAAAATAGATGAAATGTCTATTTTAGATCAAATAGAAGAGGGTATAAAAAGAATAGAAAGTACTAGGGATGCGATGTTAAAACAACGCTATGCTTATCATGTCATAGTGATGAAAAGGTATGTAGGGGATTATGAAAATGTGATTAATATTTATAAAAATAATTTTAATCAAAATAATAATGCCAGTGTAATTAAATATTGGGCATTAAATCATGTTGCTTATTGTGAAGAACAATTAGGGAGGAAAGATGATGCACATTTAAATTATGCAAGAGTATTTTTTAATTGTCATGCGAAGAAACAATGGGTGTATAATAATATGTCAAAAAAATCTGCATTATCTGTTTTGAAGAAAGTAAATAATAATGAAGATAAATACGCTATTCTATCTTTTTGTGAATTTAAAAACCCAGGAAAATCCTATGATGGATTAAAGCAATTGGCAATAATGAATCCTAATACAAAAGTATTTAAAGCTTTGGTAGTTAGAGAAGTAAATAAAATAGAAGATTGGTTGTTAACAAGAAGGTATGTAAAAGAAGAACCTTCTGTTTATGCTTATTCAGAGAAAGAAACATCACTCGAAGAAAACTATAGAAATGATTTTAAATACAGTGAAAAAATAATTGGATTTATTGAGAATTTATTACTAGCGAATAAATTAGAAGATAGAGGTTTTTATGAATTAATATTAGCACATTTATATTTTGTACATGAGTCGCCAGATATGTCATCTAAATATTTAAATCGTGCAGAAAGAAATATAAAAGCACCATTTGAAAAGCATCAATTAAGGATGACTAAAATGTTGAATTTAATTATTAATACTAAAAATTACGATGCTGATTTTGAAAGTAAAATATATGCTGAATTAAATAAAATATTTTTGGATAAAGAATACATGAAAAATCCAAATAAAAATATGTCTAATTTAATGTTGGCATTACAACAAAATTATCACAAAAAAGGAATGTACGATAGAGCTGCATTATTTATGGCGTGGAGTTTTGGAAAAGGTTGGGCTGATGTGGATTGGAGACATTGGGATTATATAGATCCATTTTTTTATTTAGATAAATATGCTAGCATTGATCAAGTCAAACAATTTAGAAAGATATATGCAGGAAATAACCAAACAAAATTAGAACAATTATTACTAGCAGATTACGATTATCCGAAAGATAGGTTCTGGGATTTAATTGGTACAAAATACCTGCGTAAAAATGACTTAGAAAATGCATTAAAATCCTATGAAAACGTAGCAGATGAATTTTGGCGAAAAGAGTTTTATTATAAAGATTATTTAGGCAGAGATTTATTTGCAGAGGAATATGATTACATCAGATCAGAGGAAAGCGATCCAAAAAACAAGTACGTCAATAAAGCCAATATTGTAGAAGAATTAATCAATAAGAAAAAAGCCTACGAAAAAGCAATAGGCAACAAAAAAGCAAAACTCGCCTTCCATCTAGGAAACGCCTATTATAATTTATCCTATAGTGGTTCACATTGGCATTGTTTATCTTATATGAAAATGAGTGGCTACCAATATAATGGAGGATACGATGATATCATCAATGATAATTACAATACCTGCAACATCGCATTACAATATTTTAAAGAAGCCTATGCTCAATTCAAGGACGCAGAATACATGACAGACGAAGGACATCTCTTTCGCACAATCGTCCGTTCGATAGCCAATATGCAAGTAAGAGAAGAGAACAAGGATATCACTAAATTTTGGAAAAAATGCCTAGATGATGCATCCAATGTAGATCAAGATTTCTACGAAATGATAGTAGAAGAGTGCCCTGGTATGTAAAGCTG
>JBNMOV010000344.1:0-5465 GCA_051275765.1 Maribacter sp.
GTAGGATTAGGAAATACATTGACAGCTGATTTTAATTCAATTGAATTTACTCTATTCATAGGAGCAGAAGTAGAGAATAAACCCTTATCAGCATAAGCAGACCATTCTCCATTATTACAATTATTACGAATTCTATATTCATAATCAGTATTAGGCGTTAAGGCTGTGATATAGACAAAATTATTGCCATGTGTACTATTTTTTTGCGACCATGCACTTGTGCAAACAGCACGATATCTAACTTTTCCTTTATAAGCATCTGCATCATTATCCCATCTGATTTTCACTCGTGTATCATCCAGATAAATAGAAGCAACTCCTGTAGGAATATCACAATTACTACTATAAAATATGCCAATTTCAGTAAAGTTAGACCAACTGCCATCAGAACATTGAGAACGAATTTTATATTGATAATATTTATTAGCAGTAAGATTATTCAATGTACGTTGTGGATTACTGCTACCAATCGTCAACCAAGCAGAAGTTCCTTTGATACGATATTTCACTTGGTAGAATTCCGTTCCAGATGCAGCAGCCCATGTAATCAATGCAGCCGTATTGTATAGGGGAGTAGCATCATAGGTTTTAGGAATGCCACCACTTACATTGACAATAGTCTCAATGGTAGTAATGCAGCCATTAGTATCCCCTATGAAACTTTGGTATTCTACCCCTTCAGTAATATTTGTTATGGCATTCCCATCAGGGAAAGTATAATCTTCTCCATAGCATACTTCTGCTGTTTCTGATGTGAATGAAGGGGGACAAGAACAAGTATAAACTGATATATTATCCAAGTGTATTCTAGTTGTTCCATTGGTATTAGGCTGAGTATAGACCATACTGAAATTATGTGTAGCATCATCTGCGAATGCACTTAAATCCACATCGTAATAATTCCAATTATAGTCATTGCAAGTACCATCATCCGTAGCATTTCTTGTATAGATAAGAATGTTATCTATATAAACAGATAGGTTATCATCTGAGTTGCAAGTCCATCTAGGTTTTTCCAATCTTGTGTAGCTAATGCTTTTTCGTATTGAAGAATAAATAATTCTGGTTTTACCATTTTTTAAATTACTTAAAGAATTTAAGATGATCATTATTTTATGAATAAATATACAAAAAATCACTTAACCTTTATTTAACCAAACCGATCCAATATTTCATACTAAAGCCTGGTCTAAGCTCGTTTTTGAAGAAAGAATCAAACATTATGAAGTACCTACTTATCGTTTTAGCATTTTTAGTTGGCAGTCAGTCATTAGATGCACAAGCATATAACACAGCAGTAGGATTGAGGCTTGGATCTGGTGTTGGAATATCTATTCAGCAGCGAATTGCGAATAAGACCAGCATTGAAGGAATATTGAATTCCAGATTGAAAAAAGATCAATTTACTGCCACCGTTTTGGTAAAACAACATTTTCCTATTCTCTTCAAAAGATTTAATCTATATACAGGAATGGGACTGCATAAAGGTTGGTATACAAGTACGCCAGCTGAAGGAGCGATTGCTTATGAAAATCCATATGGTGTGTCATTGATGGGAGGTGCAGAAATATCATTAGGTAGGTTCAATATCAGTTATGATTATAAGCCAGCATTTAATATTTCTGGAGGAGAAAAGGCATTTCAGAGTGAAACATCTATTTCTTTGCGATATATTTTCATGAAACGACCTACGAAATTCAGTAAGTGGAAGAAGAAGCGTAAGAAAAAGAAGAAAGCAAAGGCAAAGAAAAAAGCTAAGAGTGGTGGTTCAAAATTTGGAGATATCTTCAAAAGAAATTAAGGATCCATTTGTTTTATAATAGAATTTGTTTAAAAATGGATTGATAATAATGATTGTAAATATTAGATAATCAATAGACTTTATTACGAATAGTTTTTATGAGAGACAAATTAGAGATTTTGAAAATAAACAAGGCATTTTTCGAAAATCGTAGCCTTCGCTACGGTTGAGGGAAATAACGCAGTAGATTTTTAAAAGATCGATTTGGCTGTAATCAATTATTCGTAATAAAGTCTAATTATTTATAATGAAATTATTAAATCATTTTTAAACAAATTCATAATAATGGTGCAGCATTTGACGATGT
Source organism: Maribacter sp. (assembly GCA_051275765.1). Classification (GTDB taxonomy): domain Bacteria; phylum Bacteroidota; class Bacteroidia; order Chitinophagales; family Saprospiraceae; genus JAHDCE01. The sequence continues at coordinate 2,109 of JBNMOV010000344.1, forward strand.
TGCACCATTATTATTATGTGGAACTATTGTCATTAGAAATACGTTGAATAGTCTAACAGCTATCAATCCATACATTTATCCTTAATATTCCTTACATTGGGAATGATTAATTAATCAAACTAAAAGGCATGAAAGGAGTAATAACCACGACCATCCTATTTTTGACATTTTGTCTGACTGCATTTTCACAATCAGGAGAATCTGGTTTTGATAATGAAGAATTGAAAGGTGTCGTTTATAGTAAGGAATTTACAGTGGACATGAGACTTCATACGAATGGCTACTTTGCATTGGCGATCAATAAAGCAAAAATCAAGACGTATTACAAAACTAATTTTTACCAATTAGAAGTAGGCGTATTGAAGCATCCTAAGGAATCCAGAAACAATGAACGATTTATCAGTTTCCAAAATAATCCAGCTGGTGCTTATACTTTTGGTAAGCAAAATTCCTTTTTTCAAATTAGAGGAGGAATTGGGCAGAAAAGATACTTTTCTGAAAAACAAGGAGTGAAAGGACTGGCAATAGGAATGTCTTATATGGGAGGAGTTACTATTGGATTTGTGAAGCCTTATTATTTGGATTTGGTGGTGGAACAGGACGATGAATTTGTTTTTGTAAGTACAGGTTATAATGAACAATATGCTGATGAATTTTTGAGTATAGGAAATATCATCAATTCGTCCGGATTTACAAAAGGATGGAACGGCTTATCTGTCATTCCTGGAGCTCATGCTAAGATTGGCGTTCATTTAGATTGGGGAGCATATGATGAATTCGTTAAGGCGATTGAATTTGGTTTCATGCTAGACGTCTACTATAAAAAAGTGCCTATCATGATTACAGAAAGAAATAAGATGGCATTTTTAAATGTGTATTTTGCAGTGCAACTAGGTAAACGTAGTAATTAAAAACACTCCAGTAGATCCGTGGTACTTTGCATCTCCCATTTCAACATGACATTTTAATTAAAAAATGGATATTACCTGTTTCCAGATAATATCCATTTTTTAATTTGTAAGACTTTAGATGTTGTCTGACAAGCCGCAAAATATTGCGTCTCTACCAACAACAAAAAATTATAATCCTTCCAAAATATCATCATCCACCAAATTAGGTAGAGTAACCTTTAATTCTGGTGTACGCTCCATTTCTCTTTTTATCGCAAAAATAGCTTCTTTATTCCTAGCCCAAGATCGTCTAGCGATTCCATTATTGACATCATAAAATAACAGCTTTTTCAATCGCTGTTCAGCCTGCACAGTACCATCCAGTAGCATTCCAAATCCACCATTCATTACTTCTCCCCAACCTACGCCGCCACCATTGTGGATAGAAACCCAAGTCGCTCCTCTGAAACTACCTCCAATCACATTATGAATAGCCATGTCAGCAGTAAATTTACTACCATCATAAATATTGCTCGTTTCTCTAAAAGGAGAATCTGTACCACTCACATCATGGTGATCACGTCCTAAAATCACAGCATCAGAAATACCAGCTAATGCAATTGCATCATTAAATGCCTTGGCAATTTTAACTCTTCCTTCTGCATCTGCATACAGAATTCTAGCCTGTGAACCTACCACCAATTTATTTTGCTGTGCATCCTCAATCCATTTGATATTATCCTGCATTTGCTGTTGGATTTCGGCTGGAGCAGTCGCTTTTATTTCACGCATCACATCCAAGGCGATCTGATCAGTAATGGCTAAATCCTCAGCTTTTCCTGATGCACAAACCCATCTAAATGGACCAAATCCATAATCAAAACACATAGGTCCTAAAATATCCTGTACATAAGAAGGATACTTGAAATTGATACCATCTTCTGCCATGACATCAGCTCCAGCTCTGGAAGACTCTAGGAGAAATGCATTACCATAATCAAAGAAATAAGTGCCTCGTGAAGTATGCTTATTCACAGCAGCAGCATGTCTTTTCAATGATTCTTGCACCTTGATTTTAAATACTTCTGGTTCATTACGAATCATATCATTCGCTGCCTCATAAGACAATCCCGCAGGATAATATCCACCAGACCAAGGATTATGTAAAGAAGTCTGATCTGAACCAATATGCACAAAGATCCCTTCATCATACAATTTTTCCCAAACCTCCACGATATTACCAATATAAGCGATGGAAACAACTTCCTCGTTTTTCATGGCTGCTGATACACGAGTTACTAAGTCATCTAGACTTTCCACTAATACATCCACCCAACCTTGCGAATGGCGTTTTCTAGCAGCACTTTCGTTCACTTCTGCACAAACGGTGATACATTCTGCAATATTTCCTGCTTTGGGTTGAGCACCACTCATACCACCTAAACCTGCTGTCAAGAAGATTTTACCCTTAGTCGTTTCTCCTTTTTCCAAACATTTCCTAAAAGCATTCATGACAGTAATCGTAGTTCCATGCACGATACCTTGTGGTCCGATATACATATAAGAACCAGCTGTCATTTGCCCATATTGAGTTACGCCAAGTGCATTGTATTTTTCCCAATCATCTGGTTTAGAATAGTTTGGGATCATCATACCATTTGTCACGACAACTCTAGGAGCATCTTTAGAAGAAGGAAATAAGCCCATCGGATGACCAGAATACATATGTAGAGTCTGCTCATCTGTCATAGTGGCGAGATACTGCATCGTGAGAATATACTGTGCCCAATTTTGGAAAACTGCACCATTGCCACCATAAGTGATGAGCTCATAAGGATGCTGTGCCACTGCTGGATCCAAGTTATTCTGAATCATCAGCATGATAGCTGCTGCCTGTTTGCTCTTAGCAGGATAATCAGAAATAGGACGAGCATAAATTTTATAATCAGGTTTGAAACGATGCATATATATACGTCCTAGCTCATTCAATTCATGAGAAAATTCATGAGCTAATTCCTTATGCCATGCTTTAGGGAAATACCGTAAAGCATTTCTAAGTGCTAGTTTCTTTTCATCCGTACTTAAGATGTCTTTTCGCTTTGGAGCAGGACTAGCAGATGCAGGATAAGGTTTTGGAGCAGGTAGTTCTGTAGGAATACCTTGAAGAATATGGCTTTTAAAATTAGGTTTGGTCTGTATCATTTCTCTCTCTATTTGAATACTTTGCCAATAAAATAACCCCTCCTAGCCTCTCCAAAGGGGAGGGAATTGTACTGAGTTTCCTCCCCTTTGGAGAGGTTAGGAGGGGTTCTAAAAACTATTTGGCAGAGCAATATTTTTAATATGCTTTCGCAAAAATACAATCTTATACGCAATTGAATAATAACTTTCGTATATAAATGGACTCCTTTAGCTGATTACTTCGTTACAAATACTCGCTGATGCTAAGGCATCGCCTGCGTTTTGT
>JBNMOV010000345.1:0-5453 GCA_051275765.1 Maribacter sp.
ATTTTGTTTTAAACGGATTTCCTGCACTACCCGCTAGCGGTTCTCTCATTTGAATGTCTACTAGACATTCATTTCGATTGCATCGAAAATCATTCGTTCATCCACTAAACGCTGAAAGGCGGAACTTTGGGCTTCGATCTTTTAGTATTTATGTAATTATTTTTTGTTTTATCTCTTTAAAAAGATAGTTAGAATAAACAAAGCAACATCGTTCAAAACACGGGGAACTTTTGATTTTAAATTTTGAGCATCCTAGTAAATAGCCAATAATAAAGAATAATTAACGATTTATGCAATCGTCTCTAAATACAGCTTTTCTATCTGAGTCCTAGCCCAAGGATGCTTTCTCAAGAATTTTAAACTGGATTTTATGCTTGGATCTTTTTTGAAGCAATTTACTTTGACATGCTCATATAAACCTTCCCAATCATGGGCAGCTAAGAGATAAGTCAACATATATTCCAAGGTTTTGCCATGGAGTGGGTTATTAGGTTGTGGTTCTTTCATATAAGCGTTTTTACAAACTTAGTTCTGTTTCTTCTGTTACATCAAAAGGAATAGTAAATGTTTTTCCTAATACCTTAACTTTTACTGTTCCGTTCAATTTGACATTTACTTTGCCATCTTTCATGATTTTGGTTGCCAAAGATAGGGCACTCCCCAATACTTTTTTCAGTGAAATAGATGTTTCTAATGGTACAGAAAAATCAGAGCGTTTAGGCACTTTGGTTTCTTTTATTTGCGTCACTTCAGCCAATGGTTTTCCTTCTACATATACTTGGCATTCCAAATAAGTGACCTTCGCCTTTACTCTCCTTGGATTATTCAATACCGCATCTGCTGTTACTTTTATTGTTCCATTTACTTCGACTGATTTTAATCTCACATTGGTCATTTCCTTGAATGTGATCTCTTTTGAAGAGCCACAGCTCATCATTATCAGTGGAAACAAAAATAATAATAGATACGAATATTTCATAAAAGGATATTTAAAATAATCTCGGAAATAGGAAAATAATAACCTCGCTATTTTGCGTAATTTACTAATACCTCACCCCAATAAAAAACTCAAGTCCAAATTTAAGCAATGAACTTGAGTTTTTTATTTAATAGTGTTCTTTAAAACTACTTTATAGTCGATAAATCCACTACGAATCCAGATAATTTCTTTCCTGCTAAACTTTCCTTGTAACTATTAGCTCTTTTTCTATCTGGTAATGGTCCTAATATAATTTTATAATATGTCTCTCCATCCTTTCCTAATACTACATTCACTAGAATATTCTTGAACCATCTTTCCTTCAACTTATCAATTTCCAATATCACATTATCAGCATCCGTCAGATTCATGATCTGTACTGCATAGCCAGTTTTAGCAGGACGTACTGCCTTGATTTGGTATACTTCCCTAGATTTAGAAGGCTGTACTGCCACCACAAATCCCTTTACTCCTTTTTTAGCTGCACTTTTCTTATAACTATTTGCAGATTCTCTTTCTTCAAATGGACCAATAATAACTTTGTATATCAATTTACCTCCTGTTGTTTCCCTAGTAAGCATGATATTACTGAACCAGTTCTCCTGTAATTTTGCAGTCAGTTTAAGCACATTTTGCAAATTATGGTAAGTACCTACTTGTACGCCATAGCCAGATGCTTTTGGAATAAAAGTAGATGTTTTGTACAAATCGTAATTCTTATATCCAACATCTTTCAACGTTTCCAATTCTCCAGAATTGCTGCTAGGTTTCTTTACCTCTTTAATTATTTTTTTGACATCGCCTCCTTTTGCTGTCATTGCAACATCCTTCGCAGGGTTTTCTGTTTTCAAATCCACACCATTATCCCCATCCTTCTTCTCCGTGAATAATTCTGTTTCATTCTCATAAGTTGTAGGCTTATCGTCTTTGGATTTGTCCTTTTTAGCATCATCTTCCACCAAAAAGTTTTCACCTTCAGCTGGTTCATCATCTGCAAAAGGGCTTTTAGCATCTTCATCCACATAATCATCATATTCATCTAACTCAGAATTTGTTGGACGTTCCCCTTCTTTCTCAATCTCTAATTTCACTTTAGCCCTACTCCCTTCTATTTTTAAAATATCAGCTGCAGCACTAGATAATTCAATTACATATCCTCTAATAAAAGGACCTCTATCATTTATTTTCACTCGGATAGATTTTCCATTTTCCATATTGCTCACCTTCACTATAGAACCAAAGGGCAATGATTTATGTGCTGCTGTATGATTATCTGGATTATAGTTTTCTCCAGATGCCATTTTGCTACTCGCATATTCATCTGAATATACAGAAGCCAGTCCATATTCTGTCTTAGTTTTTTGAGCTACCAAAGCTCCTAGAGTCGCTAATATGAATAATAACGTAATATATATTCTCATAAATAGATGTTTAGATTTAAAGGTATTGAGATTTAGAGATAAAATATTGATTATTAGAAGAATAAACTATAAGGGATGAGAAATAAATAAACGATACCACTTATAAAGCAGGATTTTTGCTTGCTAATAAGGCGAAAAACGCAGACATAGCCTTAGCTATGGCGAGTATTTTCAACGAAAATAGCAAACAAAAAGGCAAGTTAGAATATAGCGTTTATTTGTTTCTCGTCCCTTATTAAATTTATATCGCTACTTAAGTAAAAGCATTTTTTAAAAGAATCCTCAATAATAAGACTCTCAAAGTTAAACGGCGTCACGACAAAGATCGTTTTTCAATGACTACTTTTTAAATATTTAATCACTTTTTTAATTCATCTTTAACTAAAGTCTATTAATTTTACAGTAATCATAATTTGGTAATGTCCTAAATATGCATCTCTTTTGCCAAACAATAGAAGACCTTTGGGATTTGGAATGTGTTGAAAATTAAATATTTCGTAAGCCAATAAATATAGAAACCCCAAAGGTATTGATGTTTATTGGCAACATTACCCATAATTTATCTAAACATGTCAGAGGATAATTTTTTAGACAAAGCGAAGGATATAAGAAAAGGAGAAGAATTCGATATTAAAAAATTGGAAGCTTATCTGAGTGACCAAGTAGCTGGTTTTCCTGGAATCGAAAAAGTACATCAATTCCCTGGTGGCTTTTCTAATCTTACTTATCTTATTGAGGATAAATCAAAAAAGGAGTATGTCTTGAGAAGGCCTCCTTTTGGTGCTAAGATAAAATCAGCACATGATATGGGGCGTGAATTCAAAGTCCTTAGTCTACTCCAACCTCATTTTGATAAGATCCCCCAACCTATCGTCCATTGTGAAGAGGAAGATATAATAGGAGCACCATTTTATATGATGACTCGCTTAAGTGGAATCATACTCAGAACCAAAATCCCTCAAGGATTAGATTTAGGTGCGGATAACATGAAGACGCTTTCTACATCAGCCATCGAAACTATGGCACAACTCCATAACATAGATTTGGAAGAAACAGGTCTAATTAATTTTGGAAAACCTGATGGATATATACAACGACAAGTTGATGGATGGATACGCAGATACTATAAATCCCAAACAGATGATATAGTAGAAATGGACAGACTGGCAGAATGGATGAAAGCTAATCAGCCTACGAGTAATGATGCTGCATTCATTCATAATGATTACAAATATGATAATCTGATATTATCGCCAGATGATTTATCTATCAAAGGAGTATTAGATTGGGAAATGGCAACTGTAGGTCATCCTTTAATGGATTTTGGTACTACATTGGGTTATTGGTCTGAAGCAAAAGATGATAATCTACTCAAATTCTTTAATCTTACTTGGTTAGATGGAAATTTGAATCGTAGAGAAATAACTGAATTGTATCAAGAAAAAACAGGAAAAGAAGTAGATGACATCCTTTTCTATTATGTGTTTGGTTTATTTAAAATATCTGTCATTTGTCAGCAAATTTATAAACGATTTAAAGATGGATATAGCAAAGATCCTCGTTTTGCAGGTTTAATTAATATCATCAAAGCCATGTCTAAAGGAGGTATCAATGCTTTGGATCGAGATTCTGTTAGTTACCATTGATTTATTAATGATTGGAATGATTAATGATTAAAAAAGTAGGATAGGGTAAAGTATTACTCATTAATTACTCCAATCATCAATCACGTTAATTTTTAAACTATGAACTCAGATTATCAAGATTGGGCTGAATTAGTCAAAAAAGCTACTCACGATTTACAACATAAAATACTTGGAATTAATCCAATTTTGCAGCTCATTATTCGTCCTAGTTTTACGGATGATTTTAGAATTGACTTTATCGAAGGCATTGATGGAAGAAGCTATAGCTTAGAAAAAATCACATGGAGAAAAACAAAGGATTATACTCGTATTAATGATCCTTTGGAGAAAATGAGTCAGTTTGGAAATTATCAGCCTACTTTTGAGCGAGAATATATCATGTTAAACGACAATTCTGCATTAACATTGATGAATCCTATAGAATCTATTATTCGTAATAAAGATAAATACAGTGAACGAAAACGTCCTATCGTTTTAGATGGTGTCCAGCATGATCTTCATATCACTTATAAGGGAGCAGATATGTATTTGGACTGGAATATTATGCCAAAAAACTGGACGTCCATTTCTAGAATCAAGGAGTTATTGTTTGATTTAACAGGAACTAAAACATAATTAAGAGCTTGTTTAAATTTAACATTTTGGGCTAAAAACCTCCCTTTTATGATTACGCTTCGTTCCAAAAATACTCATTATGCTATAGCATAACTCTCTTTCGTGCCTCGTTTAACCAAAAAAATAACGGTTTTTATTTCCAAAAGTAAATTCTAAACAAGCTCTAATGGCTACGATTAAAAATCGCAGCCACCTTTTAACATTATCAAACCAAAACTTCTTAAATCAAAATTATCTTTGAACAACATCATCAAAGTCTTCTATTAAAATACCCATCTTGCCCATTTGAGCATCTCTCATCGCTTGCATAATCTCCGTTTGCGTATTCATTACAAATGGACCATATGAAGTCACTTTTTCTCCAATAGGCTCACCTGATAAAATGATGAATCTAGTTTTTTTATTTCCTGAAATTTGTATTGACTCTCCATCATTCTTAAACCATACCAAGTCTTTCTTATTGACAGTTTCACCATTCACCTCCAAATTTCCATCTAGCAAATACATCAAAGTATTGAAATGTGTAGGAATTTCTATGTCTACAGAACTACCAGATTCTATTTCGCCTCTCAATAAAAGCATAGGAGAAAAAGTCTTAGCTGGACCTTTAATATCCTTATAATCACCTGCAACAACTTGTATCTGATAACCATCTCCTTCAATAGAAGGCGTTTCTGCTGCTGAAAGCGGCAAATAATAAGGCTTTTCCATTTTGTATTGAGAAGGAGAATTCACCCAAAACTGAATAATCTCTTGTATACCTCCCTTTTCAGCCATGGCTGCACTTGGTCT
>JBNMOV010000346.1:0-5418 GCA_051275765.1 Maribacter sp.
CAACCGTAGCTAAGGCTACGATTTTCGAAAAACACCTTGTTTATTTCCAAAATCTCTAAGTTTGTCTCTCATAAAAAACTATTCGTAATAAAGTCTAATGAAAATATATTAATGTGATAAGGGATGGCGAATAAATAAGTGTTTGGAATTGATAAGATATTTTTGTGCTAGGCAAGGCGGTAAAAACCTTATTACGCCTTAGCGTAATAAGGTTTTTGCCAACGGAGCATAGTGCAAAAAGATGAAGTCAAAACGGATAGTTATTTATTCGCCATCCTTAAGCTGCTAAACTCAAGAGAATACAGATGAAAATAATAAAAAAGGAACACCTTTCATGCAACTAAATTTATGTAAAATACGTACAAACATATTATATACGATTTATTCGCTATGTTATTATTTTTAGAAATCAAAGTTAAATATCATGAAAGAACTCATCTTGCCTAGTTGGTTGATATTAGTATGTACTTTGTTTCTTGCCTGTAGTACATCAGATTCATCATCCCCAAAATTTGAAGCATTAGGAAAGGAATACTTATCTACTTATATCTGCCCCATGAATTGTGAAGGAAGCGGTTCTGACGAAGATGGTCGCTGTCCTACTTGTAGAACGGCTTATATTAAAAGCGACTTACATGGTCACGCAGAAGAGTTATCTTATGAGGAGGAATTTGATTAATGAAAAAATAAAAGCGACCCATATTAAAAATAATATAGGTCGCTAGAATCGTATTTATTATGTGTACTTTTATTTTCCACAGTCTTCTTTCAATAAATCTTTGAACTTCTTTTCTACTTTCTTTACTTTAGGTATACTTACATTCTGCACATAAGAATTCTCTGGATGTATCCAATAATAATCCTGGTGATAATCCTCTGCCACCCAAAACTCCTTATAAGCAGCTACTTCTGTAGCGATAGGCTTAGATAAAATTTTAGATTGTTTCTTGAAAAATTCTTCTACAGCATTCTTTTGTTCATCCGTATGATAGTAAATAGCTGAACGATATTCTTCTCCCACATCTGGACCTTGTCTATTGACTTGTGTAGGATCATGTGCCACAAATAAGATATCTAATAAAGTATTGAAACTGATTTCTTCTGGATTATAATAAATCTGAATGCCTTCTGTATGTCCTGTTTTTCCGCCACCTACTTCATAGTAAGTTGGTCGTTCTTCATCTCCACCAGAATATCCACTAATGACATCTTTCACTCCTTTGATACATTCAAATGCAGCTTCTGTACACCAAAAACAACCTCCAGCAAATGTCGCTACATCATAAATTTCATATCCTTTGTCTTCCGTATATTCTCCTATGGATTGTGTACCCTTCTTTTTGTTATAAGTGCTTGTTTCAACTGCTGGAGTTTCAGTTGTTTTATCATTTACACTATTACTGGATTGTTGGCTACAAGCAGTAAAAAAGAAAGCCAAGCCTATTAAAACGAATATTATATTCTTCATTATTTCGATTTTTAATTAATACAAAGTTCGTCTTTAAGTATCACAGATGCATCACAGAAAGATATTAATTATGTAACAGTGAATATGATATAATGTTGAAAATTACGTACTTTCTACTAGTTTTTTATTCTTGTTCTTTATCAAATCACTATACGTTTTATCATTGGAAATGGCACGCAACCACAGTAAAAAATCAAATTCCAGACTACTCACATCATGTGGAATTTGTTCTAAAATAACAATTGTTTTTTCTGCCAGCAGACGAACTTTCCTCCTAGAATGAAAGCATTGTATGAGTTTTTTAGTAAAGTTCAGCAATACTTCTTCCCTAGACATGAGTTTATTTTTACGTTTGAATCTATTTTGGAAAGAACGAATAAGGCTAGGTAAAATATCTATGTTTTCTTCTTCTATATGAATGGCAAGTAGTAATAATTCACATTCTATAAGATGTCCTTCCCTTACTTCGCTTTGCTTAGCTATATCGAAGAATTCATTACAGCAGCGGATACAATGGACAAATTCTCCTGAGGTAAAGAAACAACTTGCAAAAAGCTGACTCAATATTGCCTTGCTATTCATATTCATTCCATCTAATGTTTCTTTTTTTAAAGTGCGGTATTGCTTTTCTACTACTGAAAAGTGGTTGAAATTATTAGACATATAAGAATGGAACAGATTTACTTTAATAATTAGGTATTTGTGATTGGTGTGGATATGATCTGCTTGGAATTCCTGTGCTTCTAGCCAAGGTTTATATTTTTCGTAATAAGAGAATATGCCAATGCTAAGGCTGTCATTGATGAGATTGGAAACAGTAGGTAATAATGTAGCAGGGCGGCGATTGAATACTTTAGGATAACCTATGAATAAATCTACCATTTCTTTGGAACAGGCAAGAGAACCACGTATATCTTTGAGGATAAAGGCATGAACCTGTTGGATGGCTTGTTGATAATAAGCTCCTGTTTTGGATAGGGGAGTATAGTTATTTTGCAAGGCAGGGTGATGTTGTAAATGTTGGAGTTCTTTCGTTAGGTTTTTTTCCCTATCTTGCCCCATAGAGCGTTGTATCCTAAAAATCTGATCATATAATATTTGTAAATTACATTTTTCATCCAGTTGCTTTGCTAATTTTTTTTGAACTGCCATACCCAATTGCAACTTCTCCATATCCTGTAAATGAGCAGCGATGAAATATCTTTTTCTTTGTAAAAATATAGCTGTTTCGAATTGTTCTGCTTCTACCGCTTTAGTCAGTCCTTTATTGATTTCTTTCCACGCTGCTTCCTTTAAGTTTTTAGTTAATAATGTATCAGCTCGTCTAAAATGATGAAGATATTGTTCTTCTATCGTCTTGGATTTATTATGATTATGGATAGACTCCAAAAGCATATCCATTAGCTCTTTCTTTATTTTAGGAAACTTAGAAAAAGGAATTTTAGTAGTTGCTTTTTTCCTCATCTCTTGTTCTAATCTTAAATTAATATCCTGCTCCTTTTTTAGATGCTTATCTATCAGGCGATATAAGAAAATAAGATCAGAATCCTCCTTTTCATATTTAAAAGCAAACTTCGAAAAATAAGCTTTTTCTGTTCTATTCATTTTATAAATGAGAAGATATAGGTTTAAGGAATATTTCATTTCATGTTTTTAAAAAAGTATTTAAACAAATATAAGATATTGTTTATCAATTATTTATAAAAAATTAATAGTTTTTAAAAACATATATAATACTAATATTAGTTTGCGGATATTCCTACATCACTGCATATTTGAAGTAGTATTTGTTTAACACACTAAATCTTCAATGAGATGAAAAAATTAAAATTCTTTGTAATTGCACTTTGTAGCCTTTCCGTGGCATTGTTAACCACTTCTTGTGGGGAAGATGAGCAAGGAGATGGCGGCGGCGGCGTTCTTGATCCAGGACCTATACTTTTGGATTGTGGTGACTTTTATGGTACAGAAAACAGAACACTAGAAAACGATCCAGATCGTGCAGTAGATTATGTTATTCCTTGTCAAGTGAATGTAAATGTGGATATCATCATAGAAAGCGGTACTGTCATTGAGTTTGAAACGGATGCTGGTCTAAAGATTTTCGATGGTGGTTCATTATCTGCGATAGGTACTGCTGCTGACATGATTGTTTTCACAGGAGTGGATAAATCAAGAGGTTCATGGGCTGGTCTTTATTTTGAATCTGCGGATAATAAAAATCACTTATCTTATTGCCATATTAATTATGGTGGTGGTAGTGCATTTAACAGTAATGCCGATCTAGGTAATATCGTAGCCTATTCAGGTTGTAAAATAAGCGTAGATAATTGTACAATTGAAAACAGCCCCTCTTATGGTATCAATGCCAATTATGCTGCCTCATATTTCAACAACTTAGAAAATAATTTATTTAAGAATAATGACACACCTATATTAGTCACCGCAGCAGGAGCATACCATGTTGATAAGAGCAACACTTTCCAAGATAATACCAATTCTTATATAGAAGTAGGATGTGACGGTGTATTTGATGGACAACTACCTGGGAATACACAAACATGGCAGGATTTGGATGTTCCTTATCGTATCGTAGCCACATCCTCAAGATTAGTCGTCATTACAAACGGAAATTATCTTATCCTAGAACCAGGAATCGAACTTGTTTTTTCTGCCAATACTGGCATCTACGTAAGAGATGGTGCAGCAATTAAGGCAGCAGGAGAAGAAGGTGGTAAACAAATACTAATGACAGGAGCCGAACCGATTCCTGGTTTCTGGGGTGGGATTGATTTTCATTATACAAATGATCCTCGTAACGAAGTATCTAATGCTACATTGGAGTATGCAGCAGGTCCAGATTGGGAGGGAGCGATTTATATGTGGGCATCGCCTTCTGTGACTGTGCATGATGTTACCTTCAGAGGATTACAGAACTGTGCATTTTATGATGCTCCTAGTTCTTGCTTCTGTAATGATAATCTAAATGAATCTAATAATAGTTTCGAAGATGTAGGATCTGCGTATTGTTTTGGTGGATAAGAAAACGACTGTTATATATTTAAGAATGGAGTGGCTTTGTCAGTAATGATGAAGCCGCTTTTTTGTTGGAATGCTCCCAACATCGAAAATTTCTAAAACTTTCGATGTTTTGCCAAGCAGAGGCAATGGTTTGAACTAATACATAAGATTCTTAGGTAAAAATTTGTTTACCTAAGAATCTTATGTATATTTGTATTATGCAAAAAGAATTACTTAAAGGAACACTGAAGACCATCATCTTGCATTTATTAGAAAATGAAGGCAGAATGTATGGCTACGAAATTACTCAAAAGGTAAAGGAATTATCTAATGATAAAATTTTATTGACAGAAGGTGCACTGTATCCTACGCTACATAAACTGGAAGCAGAAGGCTGGCTGGAAGTAGAAAAAGAGTACATCGGAAAACGGTTGCGTAAATATTATACCTTGAGTAAAAAAGGGGAAAGTGTAGCCAGTCAGAAAATACAGGAATTCCAAGATTTCGTAGAAACGATGAAATTGGTCCTTCAATTACAAGCTAAATAACTCCTCATGAAATTGAATGAAAATCAGTTATTATTTCTTGCATTTATATTGAATGAAAAAGGAATAAAAGATAAGGAAACTCAAGGAGAACTCATCGATCATCTCGCTACGAATATTGAAAATAAAATATCAGAAGATATATTATTTCATGATGCACTCGATGATGCTATTCATGAATTTGGAGAAGAAAATTTCCTTGCTATAAAAGATAATCGTCAATATTTATTTCAACAGAAAATCAAAAAGAATATGAAAAGAGTAGCCGTTTTATTGTTCTTATTAATTAGTACAATAACTTTAATAGCGAATAACCAATATCCATCTAATGCCAAGGAAATAGCATTAGATAAAAACAATGAAGGAAATTCCATTATTGTAAAA